>JAIECC010000283.1 GCA_029068665.1 Lachnospiraceae bacterium | reverse complement strand
CTGTAATCCGGATACCAAAGCTTTCTTCAATAACTACAACTTCTCCTTTGGCAACCATCTTACCATTCACTAAAACATCAATTGGTTCTCCCGCTATCTTATCCAACTCCACGATAGTACCTGGTGAAAACTCTAAAATCTCTTTAATGGACTTACGGGTACGTCCCAGTTCCACTGTTACTTCCAATGGAACGTCCATAATCAGATCAATATTTTCCTGCTGGGTAATTGGATTCGGACCAGCTGGTGCAAAGCCTTGGAACTGTACCGGCTGAACATTCACATTTGGTCCCGGTGACATTCCATATCCATATGGCATCTGTCCGTAAGGCATCATCTGCGGTTGTTCCATCATAGGCGGCATCTGCTGCATTTGTGGCATTTGCTGCATCTGCGGCATCGGCTGCGGTGCCGGTTGAGGCGTTGGCTGTGCCGGTGCTGGAGCCGGTTCCGGATCCGGAACTGCAGTGCTGGCAGAAAATACATCACACAGCTCCTTCGCAAAATCTACCAGATACAACTGCATAATATTGGAATCTACCAAATCCCCGATTTCCATCTTCAGGGAAACCTTTACAAATTCCTTTCCCTGAAACTGCTCCACCACAGCTCCTAATTGATCTGCGCCAAGCTGAAGGTATTCTGCCTCCGGCGGGCTGATATCAATCTTCCGGTTCAGCATGGTGGACATGGACGTTGCGGCTGCCCCCATCATCTGATTCATGGCTTCGCAGATTGCACTTAAATGCAAATCGGAAAGAGTATCGACCAGATTGGTTCCGTCACCTCCCATCATCAGGTCTGTAATAATCTTTACATCATCCTCCTTTAAAATGAGAAGGTTATTACCCTCAATTCCTTCTACATATGCAATATTAATAAAAACACTTGGAATACCATATTCTCTTGACAGATCATCCCAGGTACAGCAACTGACGGTCGGTGTACTGATGTCTACCTTTTGGTTTACTAGAGAATATAAAGTTGTCGCTGCCGTGCCCATACATATATTGGAAATCTCACCGAGCATATCTTTTTGTTCCCAGGAAAATTCTTCTATATTCGATGACGGTTCAGAAGTTGAATCTTCTGACACACCACCCAGCAAAGCATTGATCTCTTCTTGCGATAACATACCGTCCATACTTTACTCCTCTCTGATTACTTTTGTTATCTTTACTGCATAATTCTCTGAAGCGGAGCCCGGTAAGGCCTTGAATTTCAAGATACTACCAACGTAAATATCCAATTCATCTTCATACTGCCGGCCTACCTTAATTATATCACCTCTTTGGAGATTTACAAAGTCATTTACTGAAATTGTACTGGTGCCAAGCACAGCCTTTAATGGTATTTGTGCCTTCGATATAGCAGTTTCAATGACATCAACATAGGTACTCTCCTCCCTGGTCTGCATGGTAGAATACCAATATTTGGTATTCAATCGATCCATAACATCCTCCAGTGTCAGGAATGGAAGACACACATTCATCATTCCTACTATATCACCAATCTTTACATTGATACTTACTATGGCTATCATCTCACTTGGTGAAATAATCTGTACGAATTGGGAGTTTGTCTCAATCCGTTCCAGTCTGGGTTCTATTTCTACTACATTTTTCCATGGTTCCTGAAGCAAATTAATACAAATGGTAAAAATCCGTTCCAGAATCGTCAACTCAATTTCCGAAAAATCCCGAACCTTATCCAATGGTTCTCCGGTTCCGCCAAGCATCCGGTCCACAATGGCAAACCCCAGATTCGTGGCAAGCTCTATAATAATATTTCCCTTTAAAGGCTGAAAGTCAACTACACCAAACAACACCGGATTGGACAGGGAATTGGAAAATTCCGAATAAATGACTGCTTCTGCATTCATAACCTCAACCTGAACATTCTTACGAAGATATGCAGGCAGGTTCGTAGACATTAATCGTCCAAAATGTTCGAATATAATTTCCAGAGTCCGCAAATGCTCCTTGGAGAACTTTGTCGGTCTGGCAAAATCATAATCCTTTATATTTTGAGCCGGATCCTCCGAAAAATCTTCTACATCCAACTCACCGGTACTTAACTGTTTTAACAGATTGTCTATCTCATTTTGTGACAGAACTTCGCCCATGATTACTCGCCTCCTTCACTGTTTCACAGCATCTGGATATCATTTTACTGTGTCATAAACGAACTAAATGTCACATCATAAATACAATCTGTCTGATACCGTTCCCGAAGTCCTTCCGTAATCTGTTTCTTTACCGTGGCCTGAACTTCCGCACTATTAATCTCGTCATATGTATATTCCTGTACCACACTTCGGGTTACATCATATACCCAGCTTTCCGTTTCCGCAAGCTTTGCACTAATATCATCATAATCCTTGGCACTTCCGTCCATAGAAATGGAAATTCCAATCATTGCCCAATGAACATCTTCGATTCCATTCTTATCCAGATCCTGACCATCCTTTTTCAAATTGATGCTGGTAGGCTCCGATACATTATATGCCTTAGCATCTTTAATGTCCGGTCCGGATCCCAGAGAATCATCCTTGTCCAGTTCGAGATTCAGAATGGCAGCAATTTCCGTCACCAGATTATCGGTCTTTTTCATGGCCGGTAAGAAAACAAATACCAGCAATGCATTCAAAACCAAATTCACAATACAGATTGCTAAAATAATAACACTGATTAAATTCTTTCTCATAATGCTCTCCTTATTCCTGTGATGAACTTAATTGATTATAAATCTTTATCACAACCCGTCGATTTCTGGCCCGGCCTTCCGGTGTGTCATTGGAGACAGCCGGACGGCTTTCACCATATCCCGCCACCTTCATGTTCTGATCGATCAGATTGGCATGCTCCATCAAATACTCATATACATGAGTCGCTCTGGCAGTAGACAGGTACCGGTTGCTCTCATACCGGGAGGTATGGATCGGTACATTATCCGTATGACCTTCAATTTCAATAATACTGTCCGGATACATCTCCAGAATGGAACCGATCCGATTCATAAATCCATAAGACTCTTCTTTTAATTCCGCATTACCGGTGTCAAATAATAAAGCACCGTTCATATCTAACTCTACATATTGATAATTGTAATCAATCTGCACCTGCTCATCAATGGTAAAGTTTTCTAAAGCCTCTGAAACTTCTGTATACATCTCTTCGGATTGCTCCAGTCCAACCTGTTCCATCTGGCTCTGCAGATTCTCCATATTCAACTCACCGTCTTTTTCCTCGGTTGCCTGACCGCCTGCCTGACCATGAGCATCGCTTTCCGGATTTTTTCCATTGTCCGTATCTGCCTTGGAGTCATCTCCATCCTTACTATCTACAGCTTTTCCTACCTGCTCCATCATGGATTGTACCCCTTCTAACTGGGTAACACCACCACTGACCATCTGCCCATTCTGAATCATTTGAGAGGTCTGATTGAAAATGGAAAAGGATATATTCTGAAAAGAAGCCGCAATCTGCTGAATCTTCCCTTCATCCATGGTGGAACTGGCAAACAGCAGGACAAAGAAGCATAGCAACAAGTTCATCAAATCACTGAACGTACTCATCCATGCCGGTGAGCCCTCATCCGGTTCTTCTTCCCTTCGCTTCGCCATTAACTCTCACCTGCCTCTCCTTCCATCTTGCTTCTGTCTGTCGGAGACAAGAAGGACTTCAGTTTTTCTTCAATAACTCTTGGGTTCTCACCAGCCTGTATAGACAAGAGACCCTCGATCATAACTTCCTTCATCATAATTTCTATCTCATTATTGGTTGCCAGCTTGGTTGAAACCGGAGCAGATACCCAGTTTGCAAGCATGGAACCGTATAAGGTAGTAATCAAAGCAACTGCCATGTTCGGTCCGATACTATCCGGATCCGATAAGTCACGCAACATGTTAATCAAACCGATCAGGGTACCAATCATACCCCAGGCAGGACCCATGGCACCTACATTCTTCCAAAAGGCAATCAGCTTCTTATGACGAGCATCAATATTCATCAGCTCTGTCTCCAGAATATTCCGTACCAACTCCGGGTCTGTACCGTCTACAATCAGCAGGATTCCCTTCTTCATGAATTCATCCTCTAAGGAATTGGCGGATTCCTCCAATGCCAGCAGACCTTCTTTTCTTGCTATATTGGATAAATCAATAATCTGACGAATAATAGATCCCACATCCGCCTTCGGTACCTTCAAAACCAATAGAAAAGATTTTAATCCATTAACGAAGTCCTTCACGGTATTGGATGCCAATACACACATAAAGGTACCACCAATTGTAATCAGTATAGAAGGTATATCAAAAAAGCTGGGCAGCTTAGTGAAATTAACGGCTATCGGGTTTTGTTCAAATACAATACCAAAAATAACCAATACTCCACATAAAATCAATCCAATTATACTTGCAATATCCAAAACTGTCACCTCTCACTTTATTCCAGGAATTGACCGGATATAACCTGATGTCTGTATAATTTTACCAAATCAGACACCTCCTGTCTACTCTCTTTCACAATTATTTTCTTCCCCGTTGTCAATGTAATGACGGTATCCGGCGTATCTTCCACCATTTCAATTATCTCAGCATTTAATGAAAACTTGCTATCATTGTATCTGGTTAATTCAATCATATCAGCCTTCCCTCCATCACATTATTCACATGTATAACATAATACTACAAAATCTTATAATTCGCCATAGTTTTTTGTTTTTTTCAAAAATTTTCCGTAACAACCCAAACCAACACGCAAAATGCACATAAGGAACCGGACATTTCCTGCTCCATTATGTGCACTCAGCCTCTATTTACTTAATGAATCACACTGAAACAGCCGGATTACCGTTTCAGATTGATCAGTTCCTCCAGCATGGTATCCGAAACCGTAATGGTACGGGAATTTGCCTGGAAACCTCTCTGGGTAATAATCATATCCGTAAATTCCTTTGACAAATCAACATCGGACATTTCGATTACGCCCTGGGACATACTTCCGCCGCCTTCTGTAACCTCCTGGCCGATTCCATCGAAATCACCGGAGTTCTGTGTAGTTTGATACAGATTGTTACCAACTGCCTCCAGACCTGCCGGATTGGTAAATCTGGCAACTGCAATCTGTCCTAACAGCCGCTCTTCTCCGTTATTATATACACCATAAATCTTACCATCATTATTAATGCTGACCTCATCCAGTGTACCCATTTTCCGTCCGAGCCCCAGACCCTTCAGGGAACCTCTGTCTAATGCCAGAGTATTCTTACCCTGGGTAGCATACATGGTAGAGGTACTGAAATCAATATTGATCGGAGAGAAGGTATCATCATTAATGGTAAGTGTAATAGCTTTACCGCCACCGATACTGATAAACTCACCACTGTCCGCATCAAATACCAGCTGATCACCGCTCAGCTGATAGCCTGCAGCAATTGCCACATTATTACTATCCGTAATACTGTCAACACTGACTGTATAGGTATTCTTATCTGCCGTATTATTCTGGGTGATATTCATTTTCACGTTGTAAGCATAGCCCTTTTTGTCATAAATGGTCACATTCATAACATGAGCGCCGCCATCCTTGAAATCGTTGCTCTGCTTATCGATATTACCGGATGCCGTTACCTGTGTGGTTGCTTCCGGCTCAGAATACATATTCGCTGCGGACTCTACCTGCAGGGCAGAAACCATATCCTTCCGAATCTGATTCGGATTATCCGGATCTACCTGCCAGCCCATAACCAATTCACCGTTACCGGTTACCAGATAACCGGCACCATCCTTCTTAAAAGCACCGACCTTTGTATAATAATTGATACCGCCCCGGCTGACAACAAAGAAGCAATCGCCATTCAGCATCAAATCATAAGTATTTCCTGTGGTTTCTGCAGAACCGGTACCAGCCAGTTCCTTGGTAATGGTTGCCGTTGTAGTACCAAGACCTACCTGCTTCGCATTCACACCACCTACACCGTTGCCTATGTTCGAGCCGGTAGAGCGCTGACTTGTCTGATACAGTACATCCTGAAATAACACATTGCTGCTTTTAAATCCAACTGTATTTACGTTGGCAATATTATTACCGATAACGTCCATTCTGACCTGATGGGTCTTTAACCCTGCTACGCCAGAATACAATGATCTCATCATAATTCATGACCTCCTTAATTGTCCTCTGTAACGAATTCCTTCCTTCATTCCAGAATTCCAAGCTTCCTTTCGGTCCAGCTTATATAATTACAGCTCCATCAATATTAGTAAACACGTGACTGGTTTCTCCACCCTGATCCAAGGCGGTAATAACAGTATTGTTGCTGACATTTACGATAAATGCCAGACCATCCAGCATAACCAGCGATTCATTAATCTTTTTATCTCTTGCCTGCTCTACTCCATGATTCAGGCGCTGCATCTGTGCATCCGTCAAGTGAATGTTCCGACTGCTCAACCGTTCATTGGCATGTTTGGAAAATAGCACTTCCCCGGTAGTTTGCAGTGTTTCTTCCAGACTCTCCCGTTTTACCTTCAGCACCTGCTGAAAGGAACCAGTTTCGGGTACTGCTCCTGCTGTCACCGGTGTCTTTTTCTGCTTTAGATACTCGCCTGCCAGTTGTTCCATGGAATAGGTCTGATTTCCAATCCGGTTCATTCCACTCACTTCCTTTCAACTGAGGCTTCTCATGCCCTGCTCCGGTTACGCTTCGCCACCGTTGCCGCCTTCACCACCATTATTGCCTTCACCTTCTGTTTTGCCTGCTTCAATCTGACTGTTTATCCACTCAAGATATTGTATGTCTACAACCGAATCAAGACTATCCGCAGAATAATACTCATCGTTGACGCGAAGCAATGCCTGACCATTACTGATGGTAACATACTGTACCAGACCGCCTATCTGCTTCTGGGCACCTGAACTGTCTGTGGTGTTCAACAGAACATATTGTCCAACCAAACCTAATGCCTGAGTATTTTCAAATGCGGTATTTAAGTTGTTCATTGCCTCCATCTGTGAGAACTGTGCCATTTGTGACATCCATTCCGTATTATCCGTCGGCTCCAACGGGTCCTGATACTGCATCTGGGTTACCAACAACTTCAGGAATGCATCCTTATCTAACGTATTGTTTCCGGTCTGCTTGTTTTTACTGGCAATTGCACTTGCTGCTGATGTATCAATTCCATTTACTGCCATATTTTTTCCTCCTTTCCATGATCCACCGCTTTTATTCTATGCGGTAAACTCTACACTTGCGCCCTGTGCTTCCAACCGCTCAGCCGCAATTTGTTCTTCTTCTGTCAATTCCTCTTCCGGCATTCCGAACTCATTCATTCGTAACCGGCTTCTTCCGGAACGGCTTCCTTTCTGCTCACCGGCAGAATCCTGTCTTTCCTGCTCTCTCTGGAAATTCGAAGTCGCTACACTAACCTCAACGGCATCTACTTTCATGCTCTGCTCCCGGAAGGTTTCCTTCAACTGATGGAGCTGATTTTCAATGGCCGCCTTTGCCATTTCCGTCTCTGTAGTGATATGTGCTGTCATACTTCCATTCTTCATCATAATCTGAATCTGAAGTTTTCCTAAATGCTGCGGATACAGTTGTACTTCCATTCGGCTCACATCACTGCCGCTGAATACCTTGATCTGCTCAATGACCTGCCGAATCACATCTGCCTGCTGAATCTCACTGCTAAATGCTTTTGGAACATCTTCCAGTTCATTTACTGCCTGGGATAACTGATTCACAATCTCACCGGCGATTCCCTGCTGGGTCTGCTCCGACTGACCGGAATGGGCATCCGTATCTTTCTCTTTAGAACGGTCTACCTTTACAGAAACTTCAATTCCCGTATTTTCTTCCTGTACTGTGAACTGATTCTTTGGTTCTCCTTCCGAAGCCGCTTTGCTGCGTTCCGGCTGGGCAGATGAAAGTTCTTCTGATTCTGCCTCTAAAACAGGCTCCTCTGACAGCATCTTGGTCTCTTGCGGAACTGCTTTCTCAGTACCGGTTTCCGGTCTCTGCACGTTCTGTTCCAAAACAGATGTCAAATCTACTTCTTTTTCGTCCAATGTTGTCCGAAGCTGCTCCATGTCACCCTGTATCTGTTGGAATGTGTCAATCAGATCACTGTTCGTCAGCAAATCCACCGGTTCCGTTTCCGTAACCGTCAACAGGAATTCCTGTAAAGTGTCCGGCTCCAGCAATTGAAATACATTCAGATTCATCACAGCCAGCCATTCATTCAGTTCCTCATCGTCCATATCCAGTTCTTTCTTCAGAACATCCCGGATATCACTTTCTAAGGTTTCCAGTTCTTCCTTCGTTAAGCCGCCTTCTAAATCAGAAGTGTCTGCCTCCGACTGAATCGCATCATCACCTGTAACAGTCTGTTCTACCTTTGCCCCGTAGGCATCTGCATGAAGCTTACCTTTCTCATAGGCATCCTGATGATAGCCGTCTGCCACTTTGCTCTCCTGCTTTACCGGCAGTTCTGTAGTTCTGCCCTGCTGATTCAGCTGCTGACTGCCCTGAGCAACATAGGACTGAAAGGTTTCCGTCAAACCCGGTTCTTTTTTCCCTGCCGCCCTGCCATTCTGAACGGTAGTGACAAGATTCATTAAATTTGTCTTTTCTGTCAACAATGCGTCATTTCCTCCTTTCTTTCATTTTATTTATCCAAATATGCAATGCATATTGGTAACATAAGGAAACAGTGGTTCTGTCTTTCCTACGGCATTAGCTTTTTCGTAATATTTGCCGCAAAGCCCGGATCCATTTCTTGTAAAATCTCTGCTTTATCCGAAGAAGACATGTTATTCAGAATTTTTGCAACGGTATCCAAATCTCCAGGCATGGTCTGAAGAATTTCTGCCGCTGACTTTGCATCCATTTCCGCATAAGCATTTGCAATTTCTTTCAAATCAGCACTATCCGCATCGCTTGCAATCACCTGACGGTAAATCTCTTCTGCTGCTTCCGGATCAATGGATTCATACCACCTTCTATATGTATCGGCATCTGGTGCCGAATTTCCATAGACCACTTCGTTATAAAATTCATCTTTTAACTGTCTAAATGCCTCCTGATCCGACTCAAAGACCTCTAAACGGGCAATTTCATTATTTTTTTCCTGTACCTGCTCCTGCAGATCCTGAATCAATGCCTCGTTGGCTGCATTCTGTGCATTCAATTCCTCAATCCGGGTCAATGCCTCAGCCAATGTACGATAAGGCAGATCGGTTTCTGTCAATACCTCATCATCTGAAGCAGGCGGTAAAATCAAACTAACGACCGGTACATCTTTTAACACCGGCCGCAGCACCTGACTTCCAAAATGACCTACATCTAACTTTATCAGAATAATCATGGCTGCCAGCCATATAATTACAATCAGAAAAATAATAACAACCGAAAGTAATTTACTGCCTGCCTTTTCTTCCTTGTCCTTTGCCATGGTTTATGCTCCTTCCTCCGATGTATTATGCTGATAGCTTACCAATTCATCGATTTCCTTCATTTCTTCTGCATTTAATTCCTGTAAAAAGCTTTCAAACTGATGCTCCTTCAGCTTTTCATGGGTCTTCCGCTCTTGTATGGACTGGTTCAGCTTTGCTCTGGCCTGGTCCATTTCCGTCATGGCACGAAACACCACTTCTTTCTGCTCACGAATCCGCATATCCAAAAGAGCAATGGCATCATTGCACCGCTCCAGTTCCATCACATTCAGCCGTTCCTTCGCATGCCCCCGCATCTCCTCCGTATAGTCCCGCTTTCGCTGCTTTAACCGCTCCAGCCGTTCTTCCTCCTGCCGGTATCGATACTGAGCATTGGAAAACTCCTGTTTTGCCTGTTCCTCCAGCTTATACTTGATATTCAGTATATTCTGCATGCGATAAAAAAACTTTGCCATCCAATCACTCTTTTCTAGCTCTGTTCGGATTCTTCAAATATTCCTTCTAATAACTGTATTTCATCCTCGAACAGATATTTACTGTCCACATCCTGCATTAAAAACTCATTAATCGTCTGAATCTTAGAAATTGCATAATCAATTTCCGAATTTGACCCGGGCCGGTAAGCGCCAATATTAATCAAATCCTCTGCCTCATTATAGGTTGCAAGCACTGTTTTCAACCGGGAAGCTGCCTGTTTATGCTCCTTATCTGCAATCTGACTCATACATCTGGATATGCTTTGCAATACATCGATGGCAGGATAGTGATTTTTATGTCCCAGCTTTCGGGACAGCATAACGTGTCCATCCAGAATACCTCTTGCTGTATCGGAAATCGGTTCGTTAAAGTCATCACCATCTACCAAAACGGTATATAAGCCGGTAATAGAGCCCTTCTCTGTATTTCCGGCACGTTCTAATAGTTTTGGCATTTCTGAATATACACTGGGCGGATACCCTCTGGTAACCGGCGGTTCTCCGGATGCCAGACCTATTTCCCGCTGTGCCATGGAAAAACGAGTCAGGGAATCCATCATCAACAGTACATCCTTTCCCTGATCCCGGAAAAACTCCGCTATAGCCGTTGCCGTTTTTGCCGCTTTATTTCGAATCAAAGCCGGCTTATCTGAGGTTGCTACTACCAGAACGGAACGCTGCATTCCTTCCGGACCTAAGTCCCGTTCAATAAATTCACCAACCTCTCTTCCCCGTTCTCCAATCAAAGCAATCACATTAATATCTGCCTTGGTATTTCTGGCAAACATGCCCAGCAGCGTACTCTTTCCAACACCACTGCCTGCAAATATACCAATCCGCTGCCCTTTTCCAATGGTAAGAAGACCATCCATAGCTTTCACTCCAAGAGGAAGTGCCTCGGAAATCAACTTCCGTTTCATCGGGTCCGGGGGCTCACATTCCACCGGATACGTATTTGCCAGAACCATAGGCGTACCATCCATGGGATGCCCCAGTCCGTCTAAGACCTGACCCAGCAATTCCGGACCTACATACACCTGAAAAGGCTTCCCGGTATTTTCCACGGTAGAGCCAATCCCGATTCCCTCTACGGAGTCAAAAGGCATCAATAATATATTATTATCTTTAAATCCTACCACTTCTGCCGAAACCTGCTGTTTACCATCCTTGGAAGTAATAATACACAAATCGTTAAGTTTCGAAGATGGACCGGCAGATTCGATGGTCAAACCTACCAGCTTTGTGACCTTACCAAGCTCCTTTGTAAACGTTTCATCCAACAAGGCTTCGTATTTTTCTATGTTTAACATCCTGTCTCCTATACCTGTGCAAGCAATTGCAACGAAGTAATTAAATGATCCAATTGTTCATTTAGTCCACAGTTAATGATACCGTTTTCCGTTTCAATCAGACACTCCAGCTTTTCCAGCTTGGCATCCGAAACTAACTCAACTTCCACGTTGGAGTTCACCAACTGCCGAATCCAGTCAAAATGACTATAGACATCTGCATAATCCTCTTCCGATACTTTAATGGATATTTTCCCACTGCTTTCAATATCCTTCATGGCATTATCAATGATATGCACCAGTACCTCCTGCTGATCGGATACCATAACACCTGTCAGCTTGTGAAGCAGACGACAGACCACATTTACCAGCTTGGGTTCTGCCTCCTGAAGCTGTTTCTCATAGTCTTCCTCCAGCTGCTGACGGATACTTTCATAGCGATTCTGCAATTCCTCTTCCTGGGCATTCATCTGGGCCTTAGCTTCCTCAAAGCCCTTGCGATAGCCTTCCTCCATGCCGCTCTGCTTGGCCTCTTCCTTTAAGATCAAAGCCTGTGCCCGTGCCTCTTCAATGATTTTCTCTGCTGCTACTCTGGCATCCTCAAAAATGGCATCTGCCTGTTCCCGGACATTTATCATATCAATATTTTCAATTTCAAAGGATTGAAAGGAATCCTCTGCATCTTCCAAACCGGCTTCTGCTTCCTGTCTCGCTTTTGCCTGCTCCTCCAACTGCCGGATTACCCGGTTCTTATTGGCATCAATGACTAAAGTACTCTGCTCTGAAAAGGCAATAAAGCCGGACTTATACAAATTAGACAATGATTTCGTCACCTCCGCCACGGGAAATAACAATATCGCCGGAATCCTCCAGTTTTCGGATAATATTTACAATCTTCTGCTGTGCATCCTCTACATCCTTCAGACGAACCGGACCCATATACTCCATGTCTTCCTTTATCATAGCTGCCAGACGGGATGACAAATTGCTGAATACTGCATTCTGTACCTCTTCATTGGCATTCTTAAGGGCGATTGCCAATTCGTTGTTATCCACATCCCGAAGTACCGTCTGAATAGCACGGTTATCCAGCGTAAGAATATCTTCGAATACGAACATTTTTCTCCGGATCTCGTCTGCCAATTCTGGTTCTTCCACTTCCAAAGTTTCCATAATATGCTTTTCTGTACTCCGGTCTACGGAATTCAAAATGCTGACAATCGCATCTACGCCACCCACAATGGTGTAATCCTGATTTACCAGAGAAGCCAGCTTCCGCTCTAAGATTTCCTCTACCTCCTGAATGACATCCGGTGATGTCCGGTCCATGCTTGCAATACGCTTTGCTACATCAGACTGTATTTCGGATGGCAGGGAGCCTATTACAGAACCTGCCTGCCCTGCCGGCAGATAAGACAAAATCAAAGCAATGGTCTGCGGATGCTCATCCTGAATAAAGTTCAGGAGCTGGCTGGCATCTGCCTTACGTACAAATTCAAACGGCCGTACCTGTAAGGAAGCAGTCAGACGGTTGATTACCTCCTGAGCCCGATCCTCACCCAAAGCCTTATCCAGTAAGTCTTTCGCATAGCCGATACCACCTTCTGCAATATACTGCTGTGCCAGACAGACCTCATAGAATTCATCCATGATATCATTCTTCAAATCTGCCGAAATACTTCTTGTATTCGCAATTTCAAGAGTCAATTGTTCAATTTCATCATCTTTTAAATGCTTGAAAATGGTAGCAGACATTTCCGGTCCCAATGCAATTAAAAGAATTGCCGCCTTCTGTATGCCTGTTAAACCACTACTTGATGCTGCCATTACCATCACTCCCAATCATCATCATTCAGCCAGTTCCGCAGCAGCTGTGCCACTGCTTCCGGATTCTCTTCCACAAACTTCTCAATCCGCTGGCGGGTTGCCGTTTTCTCGTTATATTCAATGTCTTCCAGACTTTGATTATCCTTGGTAGTAGCTAATAATGTCTCTACAGATAACTCTGGTTCTAATTCCGTAACCTCTGCCGGACGCATGCCCTTCATAACTACAAAGATCAGCAATGCTGCAATCAGAACTGCCAATATAATCTGCAGAATATTGGAAACCGCCATACCGGAGGATTCCTTCGGATAAAAAAGCGGAACCTGATAAGCAACAATCGTAATCGAATTGGAGCGGATACCGGTAGCATTGGATACAATGTCATACATGGATTCATCCACTTCAATAGGAACCCGTTCACCGTTCTGAGCCTGGAATTCTGCAAACGTCATACCATTCAACAGTCCTCGTTCCTTCATATCCTGTTCATCATATTCCACATACTGGGTCAGAATAATGGATACAGAGGAATTGGAAGGATTCACGGCGCCGATTGCCCGTCTCGTAGTCGTAACCGTCTTATCCGTTTCGTAATCTTCTTTTATAACCTGAATTTGTGAATTCCCATAAGTAGCATCCGGTATATCATAACTGGTAATATCTCCATCATTGGAATCCGTTCCCGGAATACCGCCGGTACCATCCACATTCTCAGCATTATACATATAATAGCTAGACCGCGGACCATTCTGACCATCCTGGAAGGTATCAAATTCCGTCCGCTCAATCAGGGTTTCATCTAACTGAATATCCAGATTCGCCATAACCTGGGCATCATCCCATAAGCTGGACACCAACAGAGAACGAATATTGTTTTCTATGCTGTTGATTACTTCATTCCGGATTTTATTGTTGGAGGTTAGAGAGCCACTGGAGCTGTCTCCGCCTTCAAACAGCAGTTGTCCGGTCTGATCTACAATCCGGATATTATCCGTATTCCGGTTTCCCAGAGAGTTAGCTACATAGCTTGCAATACCCTCCACCCGCTCCGGAGCCAGATCCTCAGTTGTTGTCAGCATAATGCTGGCAGATGCCTCTTTATCCTTCTCCAACAGAGAGGATCTTGTATCCGGCAGAGTAATCCGTACCGCTGCCGAGCGAATACCATCCATGGATTGAATGTCCATAGCCATAGTGTTTTGCAAGGTAATTTTTGCCTTTAACTGTCGTTCCGAATCCGTCGTGGTAAAACTGTTATCAAACAGCCAGGTGTAATCCTCCTGTGCGGTTTCCGTCACACCATTTTGTCCTAACACCAGTCTTGCCTCTGATATCTGCTTTTCATCAACAGATATGGTCAGTGCATCACTAGACAATCGATAATTAAACTTTGTACCGCTGTCATCCAGATATCCTCTGGCAGCAGCTGCATCTGCTGTGGATTCGAAGGTTGCCAGGGTCACATAGTTTGTTCTTGTCGAAAACCAAATTAATGCTACCAGGGTGAAAATCACCGCTGCCAGCACGGAAATTATAATTGTTTTTTGTTTACCATCATACTTATTCCAGAACTCCAGCAGTTTAGCCGGAAGCCCTTTCAAAAAATCCAATATCTTATCCATCTTTTTCCCAGGAATAACTTCTTAATTACAACTGCATATTCATGATTTCCTTATATGCCTCTAAGAACTTATTCGTCACCTTTACCGTATATTGTGTTGCAATATTTGCCTTCTGCTGAATAGCAGCCAAATCATGGGTATTGTTAGAATAACCCATGGCATAATTCAAACTTGCTGTCTGGGCTTTCTTAGTCAGTTGATCTGCCTCTGAATACATCGAAATTGCAGAATTCAACAGAGAATGAAACGCCTCTGTATTATCCGAGGTGATTCTGGTATCTTTTTTACCGGATATTCCCAGGCTGTCATTTAACGCCGTAATTGATGTAATATTATTCATTGCTCTACTCCTTATGCTCATCCCGTTTCCGTCAATTTATCATTTAAATAATTCCAATCCCTTCGTGGCAATGGACTTTGCTGCATTAAAAGCTGTAATATTTGCCTCATATGCCCGGCTGGAATCAATCAGGTTTGTCATCTCCGTAACCGGTTCTACATTTGGATAATTCACATATCCATTCTCATCTGCATCCGGATTACTGGGATCATAAACCATCTTCAAATCCGACTGATCCTCCACCACCCGGGTAACCCGTACACCACTGGGCCGGAATACATTCAGGCTGTTATACAGGGTATCTCCGAAATTCAAAGCACTTTTTTCATTAAAAACAACCGTCTTTCTACGATAAACATTTCCGTTCTCATCCCGGGTCGTATGCACATTGGCTATATTCTGAGAAATCACATCCATACGAAACCGCTGCGCCGTCATACCGCTTGCACTTACATTCATTGCGTCAAACATGCTCATATGTATTTTCCCCCTTTACTATGATAATACCGCTTTATAGCGGGCAAATTCCTGAGCCATCAGTTCTTCTAATGTATTATACCGAATGGTATTTTCTGCAATATATGCTTCCTCTTGTTCAATATCCACATTATTTCCATCCAGGCGATAAGCTAAAGATGTATGATCCGTATAGATGAAGCTGTTAATTTCATCCAGATTCATATTCAAATCTCTCATCTTTTTGTCCAGTCTGCCTCCACCTGCCAAAGAAGCCTGTAAAATAGACTCAAACTGCACATCCTGCCGTTTATAATTCGGTGTACTATTGTTGGCTACATTATTTGCCAAAACGTTATGTCTGATATAGGCAGCATCCATAGCCTTATCCAAAACATTAACATAATCGTACATATTGGAATTAATCATCGCTTCTCTCCTTATCTTAATTTTTCATTGTTATATAGGCATGATAAAGGATTTATGAGAGTTCTCACAAATCCTTTTGTCAATCATTGGAATCCATTCCGAATTAAGTCATATTCATTTCAACCTTACACTATTTATTCTTCAGACGCTTTAGTTCATCAAAAACAACGTCATTCATTACTTTAATGTAAGTTCCCTTCATCCCTGAAGAACGGGACTCAATTACACCGGCACTTTCGAACTTCCGCAGGGCATTCACAATAACGGAGCGGGTAATACCTACCCTGTCTGCAATCTTGCTGGCCACCAGTATTCCTTCTGTACCTTCCAACTCATCAAATATGTATGTTATGGCCTCTAATTCCGAAAAAGATAAGGTACTGATCGCAGAACGGACAATCGCCACCTTCCGGTTCTCTTCTGCATTCTCTTCATTAACAGAACGCATCATCTCCAGTCCCACCACCGTATTTCCATATTCGCCAAGAATAATATCATCGATCTCATAGGGATGATCCTGCTTATACATAAAAACCGTACCCAGGCGCTCACCTGCGATATCAATGGGAGTAATTAAAGCCTGATAGCGCTCAATTCCCTCCATTTCAAACCCAAGGGTCATCAGATTAACATTCTCCTTGGTGGAAAGAATTCCCAGAAGCCGCTCATTCAGCATAGGGTCAATATGTCCACCAATCTCATCCACAATTAATTCGCGGAGACTGTCAACATCCTCCCGGTTTTTAATTCCCAAAACCTTTCCCTTCTTGCTGATTACCAGAACATCAGAAACCATAATGTCAGATAAAACCTCACAAATATCATTAAACACTACTTTATGAGAATTGTTATTGTGTAACAGCTTATTAATCTTACGAGTTTTGTCCAACAACTGTACGCTCATTCTTTCCTCCTATGCAAATGAAATCGTAATGCTTATCTGGTTTTATTCTTTATTGACAAATACAATACAGCCACAACACTTAGATAAAGTGTAACACAATCACAGAAAAATAACAACATCTATTTATCAATAACATAGGAACATTCTTCCTTCATACATACCAGCTTATTTCCCTTTTCTACCATGACACCACCGCAATTTGGACAAGGAGTAGCGGAAGGCTTCTGCCAGCTCATAAATTCACAGGCAGGATTATCCTCGCAGCCATAGTATCTGCGCCCTTTCTTTGTCTTTCGAAGAACAATATCCTTGCCGCAGTTCGGACAGGCAACTCCGATTTTTTCATAGTATGGCTTGGTATGTCTGCAATCCGGAAATCCGGGACATGCCAGAAATTTCCCATGAGGACCGTATTTTATCACCATTTTCCTGCCGCAAAGGTCACAATCTACATCAGTGACTTCATCTTCAATCTTTATCTGCTCTAATTCTAATTCCGCATTCTGAACTGCTTCGTCCAAATCCGGATAAAAATTCTCAATAATGGTCTTCCATGCAACTGTACCTTCCTCTACACTGTCTAGCAGAGATTCCATATTAGCAGTAAACTCCACATCTACAATAACAGGAAATGCTTTCAGCATCATCTGATTCACAGCTTCTCCCAACTCTGTTACATATAGATTCTTCTGTTCTTTTACAATATAACGACGATTCATAATCGTAGTAATCGTCGGTGCATAGGTACTGGGCCGCCCGATACCAAGTTCTTCTAACGTCTTAACCAGCAAAGCCTCTGTATAATGTGCCGGCGGCTGGGTAAAATGCTGTTTATTTTCAAATTTCTGCAGTTCAAGTCGGGTTCCCTGGGCAATCCCAGTCAAAGGCAGATTAATCTGCTTTTCTTCATCACCTTTATAAATGGATAAAAAGCCGTCAAATCCAAGCCGGGAAGCAGCTGCTGTAAAGCGTTCCCCCGCAGCTTCTATCTTCAGGGATGTGGTTTCATATACCGCATTCTGCATCTGGCTTGCAAGAAACCGATTGTAAATCAACTGATACAGCCGGAACAGATCCCTGCCCAGACTTTCTTTTATAAGAACCGGCGACAGTGTAACGTCTGTCGGCCGGATTGCTTCGTGGGCATCCTGAATACGTTTCCCGTTCTTAAGGCTTCCCTTTTCCTCTCCTACATAATTCTTACCATAATGTTCCTCAATATAGGTCTTGGCCGCCACCTGTGCTTCTTCTGCAATTCGTATGGAATCCGTTCTCAGATAAGTAATCAGACCTATCGTTCCTTTTCCCTTAATATCTACTCCTTCATATAGCTGCTGTGCCAGCCGCATCGTTTTCTGAGTAGAATAATTCAGCTTTTTCGACGCTTCCTGCTGCAAAGTACTGGTAGTAAACGGATTGGGCACCTTTACTACCCGTTTGCCTTCTTTCACTTCCCGGACAGAAAATGCAGCTCCCTCCAGCTTATTGATAACCCTTTCTAATTCCTCCTTGGAGGAAACTTCCCCTGCATACTTAGCAGTAAATGGCTTCGTCATACCTTCTGCCTGTAATACGGCATCTAAGGTCCAATATTCTTCCGGTATAAAAGCATTGATTTCATTTTCCCGGTCACAGATCAGCCGCAGAGCAACGGACTGCACCCGGCCGGCACTTAAGCCCCGTTTAATCTTTGCCCATAAAATCGGACTGATTTCATAACCAACCATACGGTCCAGTACCCGGCGTGCCTGCTGGGCATCAACCAGATTCATATCAATTTCTCTGGCATTTTTAATGGAATTCTTCACTGCCTGCTTGGTAATCTCATGAAAAGTAATCCGTTTATACTTCTCTTCCTCCAGCTTCAGTGCCTGGGATAAATGCCAGGAAATCGCCTCACCTTCACGGTCCGGGTCCGTTGCAAGGTAAACCCTGTCTGCTTTCTTTACTTCCTTCCGCAGCTTCGCCAGTATATCTCCTTTTCCCCGGATTGTAATATACTTTGGTTCAAATCCATGTGTAACATCTACACCCATTTGACTTTTGGGCAAATCCCGCACATGCCCATTGGATGCAATTACCTCGTAATTGGCTCCCAGAAATTTTTTGATGGTTTTCGCCTTGGCCGGCGACTCGACAATCACTAAATTTTTTGCCATACAACCAAAACTCCCTTCTAAAGCACACTCCAATGCTTTATTCCTTTTGTGTAATCCGGGTCTCCATCGTCTTATAATAGTAATGATGAGGATTCTCTTTGATTACACCTTTTATTACCAAATCCGTCAATATCTGTATTCCCTCCCAAACCGGAAGTTGTAGTTGACATAAGATTTCATCAATGAATTTAGGTTCTAAACGCAGACAACTATACACCATTTTTTCTTTCGGTGCAAGACCCAAATCCGGATTTACCAAATTCTCCTCCTGTTTTTGCCGGATAAATCTGCTTCCTTCCAACAGTTCTTCCAATACATCCGCTACGGATAACACACATTTCGCTCCTTGTTGGATCAAACGATTGCAGCCGGTACTTAAAACATCGCAGGGCCGTCCCGGAACAGCACAGATATCCCGTCCCTGTTCCAAGGCAAAATCCACGGTTATCAAGGAGCCGCTCTGCTCTCTGGCTTCTACTACCAGTACCAGATCTGACAATACACTGATGATTCGGTTTCGTCTTGGAAATAACAGGGGCAGCGGCTTGGTATCCGGAACATATTCGGTCAGAATACCGCCGGACTTTCGCATGCTTCTATAAAGATTATGATTTTCTTTTGGATATATTACATTAATACCGGAACCCAGTATCCCCATGGTATATCCCCCTCCGTCCATACAGCCCCGGTGACCGGATGCATCAATGCCATTTGCCAGACCACTGATGACCGTGATTCCTTGCCTGCCCAGCTCCAGCGCGAATTGATAAGCAAGCTCCTGCCCATATATGGTTGCATTTCTGGCCCCTACCATGGCAACTGCCGGCTGTTCTCTGGGCGGCAGCTTCCCTTCATAAAAGATGCCAAAAGGAAAATCCTTTAACTCTTTCAATCTGACAGGATAGTCCGGATTGTTATAAGATACAAATCTATACGGCTTTTCTTTTTGTTCCTCCCAAAGACGAAAAACCTCTTCTCTCTCTTTCAGTGCCATGACCTGTCGGCGTTCCGATGGTGTCAGAATATCCAAATCCCTGCTTCCTGCTTCATAAAAGGCCTTGGGACTTCCATAATAGTCCATGCATTCATGAAGCCGTCCCAAAGGGATCCGATAGAGAAAGGCAAGCCAGAAGCAATAAAAATCAGGATGCATAAAAATCACCTCCTGATACCGGCTTTTCCTCCGAAATCCGGTAGGC
>JAIECC010000282.1 GCA_029068665.1 Lachnospiraceae bacterium | reverse complement strand
ATATATGCGCTCATGTGAGTAAATTGTTTTCTACACCCAATATGATGAAAGGAAATGCAACAATGCCGCTGGATTATAAAAGAAGTTATAAAACGAAGGTAAAGCGCCGGAGAGTGTTAACCATATCTATTATAATCGTAGTGTTTCTTTTGGCATCTTTTTCTATTTTTTATTTTAAATACTGGACAGATGGCAGTTCCTGGAATCTCATTGCGCTGATTCGCAGCCAGATTGAAGGGGAGAAAAATGAACAGGTTTCTGCAAGTGATGCCGGAACTGAGGAAGAGCAGTCAACGGAGCGAATCGGAATGGCGTTGAAACGACAGCCCATTCATATATATACCATAGGAGTTGCCCGAATTAATTTGACGAATGCAGACAAGGAATATGTACGTGTAGATAAGACAGTGGGCGATGCTTATTTTGAAGATGCATTATTCATTGGTGATTCCCGTACGGAAGGATTTATGTTATATTCCAGCTTAAGTAACATCCATGCGTATTGTTCAAAAGGCTTAAGTATTTCACGGATTTATACAGATACCATTGTGAATATGGAAGATGGGCGGACACTAACGGTAATGGAGGCACTTCAAGAGCAGGAGTTCAAGAAGATTTATATCATGTTTGGTGTGAATGAATTGGGATGGCCTTATGACGAGTTGTTTCGAGAGCAGTATTCCAAGCTGCTTCGGGATGTGCGGCAGCTTCAGCCGGATGCGGTGATTTATGTGGAAAATATTATTCCGATTTCCGCTTCCCGGTCTGCAACGGATCCTATTTATAATAATGAGAATGTTAACCGTTTTAATGATATGATCAAAACGATTTGTGAAGAACAGGATGTGATTTATCTGGATGTGGCCTCTGCTCTGGCAGATGAAAATGGAGCACTGCCGGAAAATGCAAGTTCAGATGGAATTCACTGTAATGTTGAATATTGCAACATATGGATGAATTATTTGCGGAATAATACATACGAATTACAATAAAGCACAGGTAAAGGAGTAGAGAATCATGAAAAAGTTAATGAAAATCATAGCTGTTTTAAGTTGTACCATTGTGTTGCTGACCGGCTGTAGCGGAAATGAAGTAAAAACCATTGATACTGCCGGACTTGCAGATGATTTATATTCCGGTGTTACATGGAAGGATCAGTTAGGTGAGGTGGATTTAAGCAAGGCACTTACTGTATATGGAATTAGTACAGAGGCGGTAAGTACCGGTAAGGTGTATATGGGAACCAATGCGACAGCAGAGGAAATCGCCATTTTAGAAGCAGCTTCTCCTGAACAGACCTCTGTAATTGAAGAAGGCGTAAAGTCCAGAGTGGAAGCACAGTTAGCTTCTTTTCAAAGCTATAATGCAGCGGAAGTTGTTAAACTGGAAAATCCGTTGATTCAAACCAGGGGAAATTACGTTATCCTTTGTGTATGCGATGATAAATCAGAAGCAGAGGCAATTGTAGAAGCTTGCTTTGGAGAATAATATTAAGAAGCTTTAGGGCTGGTTTATAGTTGTACCTTCAAGAAATCGCAGTAAATACTCCTGCGATTTTTTGTATTTTTGCATACGGCGTTCATCCTCCAGTGTGAGAATGCCCAGCCGGTCCCGATTTAAATTATCATGCAGGTCATATAGCTTGACTTGAATTGCCAGGGGATTTTGTGTTATGGCATGTATATAGTCCTGATAAGGAACCGAACGGTCATGGGTCAGGAAGCGTAAGGCATCTAAAACAGTATCAGAGAAACCTTCTGCTGCAAGCATATCAATGGAAACAGGAGTATCTTCGATGACATCATGGAGAATGCCACAGATCATTTCATCTTCATTGGTTCCGGCAAGCATGACACGCATTGGATGGAGAATATATGGTTTTCCTGCTTTGTCAATCTGTCCTCTGTGGGCTTCCACAGCAATGGCAATGGCCTTTTCCAGCATATGTATCCTCCTTATCCGTTTCCTCTGAAATAAATGAAACTATATAAAAGTTATCCCTTACATGCCTAAAATTATACAATAAGCAGCAGTTATCTTCAAGAGATATTGTGATACAACAGGGACCATTACCGGCCTGATCGATTACAGAAACGCTCCAGTAGGTTCCGGTGTCGGCTTTGAATTCTTCCGGCGGCAGAAAGTCTATGGGATGGTTTGATATGATTTGCAGTTGAATATCCACGTTGACGGCAGTTATATTTCTGTTTTTTTCGGGATAGTGAAGTGTAAAGGAGCAGCGAATGGGGGCATAATATGTGACGGCAGGATTTGGCCCATGATATCGATAACCTTCATGAAAAATCTCGTCTAAAAAGGAGCGCGCTGTAATAGATGTCTGATCCGGAATATCACCGTTTTGAATCTGATAAATACAAGTCCAGTGCCGGAAATCATTTTCAGGATGCAACAACAGACAGTATGGCTTTCCGGATTCGGAAGAAATGCAGGAATCTGCCCAGGAGGAAAAAAGTGATA
>JAIECC010000281.1 GCA_029068665.1 Lachnospiraceae bacterium | reverse complement strand
TCAGCCATGCATAATGGATTTTATCATTTGTACGTGGGAGCTTGCTCACGAAGGACAAATGATAAATAGAGATTTTTTACCATAATATAGTGGACATTTTATTGCAGACTATGCTATAATTTAGTGATTAATGGGCTTAGTTCCTGTTTAATACGAAAATGAAGAAGTATCGTTTACAAGGAGGACTTACTAAAATGAGTTACACAGTAGAAAAGCTGGAAAAAAACATGGCAAAGATTACGATAGAGGTAGCCGCAGAAGAATTTGAGAAGGCAATGGTTGGTTCCTATAATAAGCAAAAGAATAAGATTTCCGTACCGGGCTTCCGGAAGGGTAAGGTACCAATGGCATTTTTAGAGAAAACCTATGGTCCGGAAATGTTTTATGAGGATGCGGCTAATACCTGTATGCAGGAAGCATATCCTCGTGAAATGGCAGAAAGTGATCTTGAAATTGTTTCCAGACCTACTGTAGATGTAGTGCAGATGGAGAAGGGAAAGCCTTTTATTTTTACTGCAGAGGTTGCATTAAAGCCGGAGGTTACATTAGGTGCCTACAAGGGAATCGAAGTAGAAAAGATAGAGGTAGAAGTAACGGAAGAGGATATGGAAGCGGAATTAAAGCGCATCCAGCAGCAGAATTCCAGAAGTATTACGGTGGATGACCGGAGTGCACAGATGGAAGATGAAGTAACGATTGATTTTGAGGGCTTTGTGGACGGTGTTGCTTTTGAAGGCGGAAAGGGCAGTGATTATCCGTTAAAGCTGGGTTCTCATTCCTTTATTGATACCTTTGAGGATCAGTTGGTTGGAAAGAATATCGGGGAAGAGGTTGAAGTAAATGTAACCTTCCCAGAGGATTATCAGGCACCGGATTTAGCAGGAAAGCCGGCAATGTTCAAGGTTACCATTAAGGGTATCAAAGCAACAGAGCTGCCGGAATTAAATGATGAATTTGCAAGTGAGGCTTCAGAATTCGAAACCATGGATGAATATAAGGAAGACATCAAAAAGACTCTGTTTGCAAAGAAGGAATCAGAAGCAAAGCGGGAAAAGGAATCTAAGATTGTGGAAAAAATCGTGGAAGCTGCCGATATGGAGGTTCCGGATGCCATGGTTGATATGATGCAGGAGCAGATGGTAGATGAGTTCGCTCAGCGGTTAAGCTATCAGGGATTACAGCTGGAGCAGTATTTACAGTTTACCGGAATGGATATCAATCGTTTTAAGGATCAGTGCAAGCCGGAGGCATTAAAGCGGATTCAGTCCCGTCTGGTTATGGAAGCAGTTGCGAATGCGGAAGCAATTGAAGTAACAGAAGATGAGATTAATACGGAATTAGAGAAGATGGCATCTATGTATCAGATGGATCTTGAGAGATTGAAGGAAGTTGTAGGAGAAAATGAAGCTGATTCCATTCGGAAGGATATAGCCATTCAGAAGGCAGTGGATTTGGTAGTTGAGGCAGCAAAAGAAGTTTAGCAGGACTATGGAAAGAAGGAGGCAGTTTCAATGAGTTTAGTACCTTATGTGGTTGAGCAGACAAGCAGAGGCGAGCGTTCCTATGATATTTATTCCCGGTTATTAAAGGACCGAATTATATTTTTAGGTGAGGAAGTCAATGATACAACTGCAAGTCTGGTAATTGCACAGTTATTATTTTTAGAGTCAGAAGACCCGTCAAAGGATATCAGTCTGTATATTAACAGTCCGGGCGGTTCGGTTTCTGCCGGTTTTGGTATTTTTGATACCATGCAGTATATCAAGTGCGATGTGTCCACCATTTGTTGTGGAATGGCAGCCAGTATGGGTGCATTTCTGCTGGCAGGCGGTACACCGGGTAAGCGTATGGCACTTCCGAATGCGGAGATTATGATACATCAGCCAATGGGCGGCATGCCGAATGGCAGCCAGGCAAGTGATATGAAGATTACCACAGAGCATATCTTAAATACCAGAAGAAAAATCAATGAAATTCTGGCAAAAGAAACCGGAAAACCGATTGAAGTGCTGGAACGGGATACTGACCGAGACAACTGGCTGAGTGCAGAGGAAGCAAAAGAGTACGGCTTGATTGACATGGTAATTGCCAAACGGGAATAATTCCGGTGAGTCATGATGGGTTGAAGGGAAAGCATAGAATAAAATGAGGTTGAGGTGACGATATGGTAAATCGTAGTGATGAACGAAGACCGTTAAAATGTTCGTTCTGTAATAAGCCGGAGGATCGTGTCCGTAAGCTGATTGCCGGACCGGCAGCATATATATGTGATGAGTGTATTGAAGTATGCTATGAGATTATCCAGGAAGAACTGGAGGAATTGGAAAGTACAGAAATCAATCTGCTGCGTCCAAAGGAAATCAAAGAATTTCTGGATGATTATGTCATTGGACAGGAGCTGGCAAAGAAGATACTTTCTGTTGCTGTATACAATCATTATAAGCGGGTGTTGTCAGAAAAGGATTTCGAGGTAGAATTGCAGAAAAGTAATATTATAATGGTTGGTCCCACCGGTTCCGGTAAGACCTATCTGGCACAGACACTTGCGAAATTGTTAAATGTACCATTTGCTATTGCAGATGCAACTGCATTGACGGAAGCCGGATATGTAGGTGAGGATGTGGAAAATATCCTGTTGAAGCTGATTCAGGCGGCGGATTATAATCTGGAACGTGCAGAGCATGGTATTATTTATATTGATGAAATTGATAAGATTACAAAGAAGTCGGAGAATGTATCCATTACCCGGGATGTGTCCGGTGAAGGCGTACAGCAGGCGCTGCTGAAAATTATTGAAGGTACAATTGCTTCCGTACCGCCTCAGGGTGGCAGAAAGCATCCTCATCAGGAGCTGATTCAGATTGACACAACCAATATTTTGTTTATCTGTGGCGGCGCATTTGACGGTATGGAGAAGATTATTGAGAATCGAATCGGTCAGAAGGCCATTGGTTTTAATGCTGACATTAAAGAGGTAGAAGAGAAGAATATCGGAGAACTGTTTAAGCAGATTCTTCCACAGGATTATGTAAAGTATGGTCTGATTCCGGAATTCGTCGGACGTGTTCCGGTTACCGCATCTCTGGATATGCTGGATGAGGAGGCTTTGGTCCGAATCCTGAAAGAGCCAAAGAGTTCTTTGGTAAAGCAGTATGTCAAGCTGTTTGAGATGGATGGAGTTGAGCTGGAATTTGAGCCGGAAGCCCTTCAGGCAATTGCAGCAAAGGCAATGGAGCGTAAAACCGGAGCCAGAGGACTTCGTGCTATTATGGAAGATGTAGTGATGGACCTGATGTATGAGATTCCTTCCGATGAGCATATCGCAAAGTGTGTCATTACAAAGGATGTGGTTGAGAATCAGGGAGAACCGCAATTGGTTTATTCGGAACGTCCCCTTCCAAGAAAAACGCTATTGGAGAAGCACTTAAAGAATAATGGTGAGATTGCCTAATTTGTAAATCGTTTAAACATGAAACCGCCGGGACTTGTTCCCGGCACTATGTTTCAGTAAGAGAAATCATTTGACAGAAGGTGAATTCAGTGAAAGACAGATGTATTATGCCTATGGTTGCATTGCGTGGAATGACGATTCTTCCTCATACGACTGTGCATTTTGATATCAGCCGCAGTGATTCCATCGATGCAGTGAAGCTGGCGATGACGGAAAATCAGTATTTATTTACTATAACACAACTGGATAAGGACAATAGTCAGGGAATTGAAGTGGAAGATTTGCATAAAATGGGCTGTGTAGTCAAGGTCCGACAGATGATTAAAATCCCGAAAAATATTGTCCGGGTATTGGTAGAAGGAGAATATCGGGGAAGATTACTGGCAATAGATAAAACGGATTCCTGCTGTATGGCTGATCTGGAGGTCTGCAGGGAAATCAAGCTGACAAAGGAGCAGGAGGAGGCTTATTGTACGGCTTTATTAGAAGAAGTCAGGAATTGTTATGATGCAGGAATGAAGCTGAACCCTGCGGTTCTTCAAAAGCTGGCAAAAATCAAGAAAACCGATATGTTAATTGATAATCTGGCGGAACAGATGCCGATTTCCTATGAAAAGCGTCAGGAAATTCTGGATATTGAGGATTTGATTCAACGGGTGCAGTATGTTATGACATTGCTGCGTTCTGAGGCAGAGGTCTGCCAAATCCGAAAGGAATTACAGGAACAGTTAAAAAATCAGGTAGAAAAGAACCAGCGGGAATATGTGCTGCGGGAGCAGCAGAAGCTGATACAGTCAGAGCTGGGTGAAAAGGATACTTCAGATATAGAAGAATATCGAAAGGCCTTAGAGGAGCTTCAGCCGCCGGAGGAGGTGGAGGAGAAGCTAAAGAAGGAGATTCGAAGGCTGGAAAGTATTCCTGTTACCTCCTCAGAATCTACGGTTTCCCGTAATTATATTGAAACCCTGTTAGAATATCCTTGGAGTAAGGCAACGGAGGATAACCGGGATTTATCCAAAGCGGAAGAGATTCTGGACGGAGATCATTATGGATTGGAAAAGGTAAAGGAGCGGGTACTGGATTTTCTGGCAGTACGGAATATGGTGCCGGAGGGAGACAGTCCCATTATCTGTCTGGCAGGTCCTCCGGGAACCGGCAAGACTTCCATTGCCCGTTCCATAGCAACAGCAGTCAATAAGGAATATGTCCGCATTTCTCTGGGAGGTGTCCGGGATGAGGCTGAAATCCGGGGACATCGGAAGACTTATGTAGGAGCTATGCCGGGACGGATAGCAACGGCCATGATAAAAGCCGGTGTTAAGAATCCTCTGATGCTTTTGGATGAAGTAGATAAGTTAAGCAGTGATTATAAAGGCGATCCTTCTTCTGCACTGCTGGAAGTGCTGGATGGGGAACAGAACTGTAAGTTTGTGGATCACTACTTTGAGGTGCCCATTGACTTAAGTCAGGTGATGTTTATTGCAACGGCAAATGATGCCTCTCAGATTCCCAAGCCTTTGCTGGACCGTATGGAGCTGATTGAGGTATCCAGCTATACCCGGAATGAGAAGTTCCATATTGGAAAGGAATTTCTTCTGGATAAGCAGAGAAAGAAGCATGGATTAAAGGCAAAGCAGTTTCAGATCGAAGACGGGGCATTGAATCAGGTGATTGACGGTTATACCAGAGAAGCCGGTGTCCGCAGTCTGGAACGGCAGATTGCTGCCTTGTGCCGGAAGGCAGACCGGGTAATCGCCAGTGGAAACCGAAAGTCTCTGAAGATGACGGAGACGACTCTGGAGTCGTCTCTGGGTATTCCGATGTAT
>JAIECC010000280.1 GCA_029068665.1 Lachnospiraceae bacterium | reverse complement strand
TAAAATAAGTGATACATATCTATTTATATAAATACGTGTCACTTATCTCACATTTTATTTAAATAACTCCCACATATATGATATATGGATTCACAAGCATTGTAAATAAATTGCACACGTCAAACTTCGATTACTGTGTCGTATTTTTGTTCATAAATAAATTTCCAATCGTTTTTTCCCATTTTACTGCTTCATGTACTAATCTCCTGTCTATTCTATAGTTTAATCATCCTCGTTGCAACTTTTTCACAAAACCTTATATCATGTTCCACAAACAGCATTGTAGGCTGATACTCCAGCAGCACTTTTTCAATCTGCATTCTTGAAAATACATCTATATAGTTTAAGGGTTCATCCCAAATATAAAGATGTGCTGGGGTCAGTAAACTTGCTGCAAGCAACACCTTTTTCTTCTGACCTTCTGAATAATCTTCCATATTCTTAAAAAACTGTACCCGCTCAAAATCCAGTTGCCTGAGAATGGAACAAAACAGATTCTGATTCAAATTATGTGTCTTGCAAAACTCTGAAACTTCACCTTTTAAACCAGTGGTATCCTGTGGAACATATGAAACCACAAGTCCTGATGCAATTTCACAAACTCCTTCTTCTGAAAATGTAGTGCCGGTATCACTCATATCAATTTTCTGCAAAATGCTCCGAATAAGCGTTGACTTCCCACACCCATTTTTTCCATACAGCGCAATTCGTTCTCCTTTCTGAATTGTAAATGTTAAATCAGTAAAAACCGAATGATCCGTATCTGTATATTTCAAGCTGTAATCTTTCATATTTACAAGTACATTCTTATGGTGTATAAGCGGCATCAATTTCAAATCTACAGGATTCTCTATATCCTTTAAGAGATCTTCTTTTTCTCTTATTTCCCGATTTATCCTTTTTTCCATTTGCTTTACTCTGCTCTGCATCTTTTTTGTTTTTGCGCCGATAAATGCCCTTGTACCTACACATCTATCATGTTCTTTTATTGGATCAAATCCAATCTTGGTGTGTTCATTCTTATCTGCCCATACCGAGGTACGCGTTGCTGCCTGCTTAAGTTTTTTAATCTCCCTCTGATGCTTTTCATTCTCTGCCATATCAAACTGATCTTTTCGTTGTTTATTTTCCCACCAGCTGGAAAAATTGCCGCTCTGCACTTCAATGGTTTTCCTGTTCAATACCAGAACATGGTCAATGCAGGCATCCAGTAAATCTCTATCATGAGATACAAGGATAAATCCTTTCTTGGAGGCTAAATACATTTTAACATTTTCTCTGGCACCTTGATCCAAATGGTTTGTTGGTTCATCTATCAGCAAGAAATCATTTTCTCCGGAAAATAAAACAGCTAATAAAATTTTAGTACGTTCTCCATGACTTAGTGTTTTATATGGTCTATAAAGAATCTCCGCACTTTCCTCTAATTCTGTCAACTCACATATCACACGCCATGTTTCACATCCTGTCTTTATTTCCTCAATAAAATCAGCAGCACATAATTGCATTTGGTCTTCTGTAATCTGATAGGGAAAATAGTCAAACCTTATAGTAGTGTCGATTGACCCCTTATATGAATATTTTCCCAGCAGCAAATTCAAAAAAGTTGTTTTTCCTTTTCCGTTACGACCTATAAAACCTAATTTCCAATTCGTATCAATGGAAAATGAAACATTCTCGAATACATTATCAAAACTTCCTTCATAATAAAACGTCAGATTGTTTACACTTATTTGTGCCATATACCTTCCTCCTTTCATGATTCCATTTGGTTATTACGCAAAAAAATAGGAACCATTTGTTGCCAAACAGTTCCATTACATACTATAACCTCATGATCAGAGTGATAATTTTCCAATAAGCACTAACAATAGAATTTTATACATACAAAAGAGAGGTTATGAGAACATAATCCACTTTTGGCAACATGATAAACAGTATGGGTATTACTCACACTGCAATAAGCTTCATGTAATCAAAAGTAAATTATCTCCTCATTCTTTCACCTCTCTCATTAAGATACCATCATTTTAGCATTTTGAATTTCTGCACCTTCAAAGCATCATACAGCCTCCATCCAACCTTTCCCTGGTCAAGCCCTCGACCGATTAGTACTCCTCAGCTCCATGCATTGCTGCACTTCCACCCGGAGCCTATCTAC
>JAIECC010000028.1 GCA_029068665.1 Lachnospiraceae bacterium | reverse complement strand
ATATAATATTCTACTTTCGATATTATTCGACAATAATAGTCGTTGTTTCTCAGAGTAATCTTTTTTCATATACGGAAAGTAATACTATTTGTATAGAAATCACAAGTACAAAAAAGCGGACCCATACAATCATGAGTCCGCTTTCTGCGTTCTAAACACTCTATTTAAGATTCGAAATTAAGCCTTTCCTACAGAACCGAATAATTCCATCTTTTCCTTAACAGTTGCCTTGATTGCATCTGCGCCTGGAGCCAGCAGCTTACGAGGATCAAAGCCCTTGCCCTGCTGATCCTTGCCTTCCTCGATATACTTCCGGGTTGCTTCTGCAAAGGATAACTGGCACTCAGTGTTAACGTTGATCTTGGCAACACCAAGAGAAATTGCCTTCTTAATCATATCCTCCGGAATACCGGTACCGCCATGCAGTACCAAAGGCATGTCCCCGGTCAGCTTCTGAATAGCATCCAGAGTCTCGAAGCTTAAGCCTTCCCAATTGTCCGGATATTTACCATGAATATTACCGATACCTGCTGCCAGCATGGTAACACCTAAGTCAGCGATTGCCTTACACTCCTGCGGATCTGCACATTCACCCTTGCCGATGACACCGTCTTCCTCACCACCAATGGAACCAACCTCTGCTTCCAGAGATAAACCTAATTTATTACAGGTCTCTACCAGTTCCTTGGTCTTTGCAATATTCTCTTCGATCGGATAATGAGAACCATCAAACATAATAGAAGAGAAACCTGCTTCGATACACTTCTTTGCGCCTTCGTATGAACCATGATCCAGGTGAAGTGCTACCGGAACGGTAATGTTCAACTCCTCAATCATAGCCTTAACCATAGCAGCTACGGTCTTATATCCTGTCATATACTTACCAGCGCCTTCCGATACACCTAAGATAACCGGAGACTGTAACTCCTGTGCTGTTAAAAGAATTGACTTCGTCCACTCAAGATTGTTGATGTTGAACTGACCAACTGCATAATGTCCAGCCTTAGCCTTTGTTAACATCTCTTTTGCTGATACCAACATAAATAAAACCTCCATTTGTCATATTGTCGTACTGATTCGCACGCATTCATATGATAAGTATACCCCATTTTCTGGAAGAAGTCAAAGACTCTGCATCCAATAGGGCAATAAATCACCAATATAATCATAATGAAAATATACCAACAGCACATTCCGCAGTATGGTATTCAGAATGACGATTCCCAGGGCAGCATAGCAAAACCAGACCCGGAGATAGTAATACCGTTTTCCATCATTGCGAACCAAGGTAACGATAGCTCCGATATAATACTCCACCAGGATGACCGCAATAAATAAAACTAATGGATGGGTACAAAAAGAACGAATCCAGTGAAAATTCAAAAATTCGTAAACGGCTCTTGTCCCCCCGCAGCCGGGACAGTACAGATGCAGAATCTCATGAATACTGCAAGGAGCATGGAGTGCCTGCAATGCCGGACTATATTTCCAAAGCATCAATGCGGCAAACAGCAGTATGCAGCCCACATTGACCCAGATAAATGCCTTTCTTTCATTCTTAAAGAATTGTTCCTTTTCCAACTTCTATGAGACCTCTTTCTTTCGTGCTGATAGTAATAATATACTCTGTTTTTACTGTTTTCGCAATGGACGGAAATGTCTTCCTTCTGTCTATTGCCATTTTTGTCACAATATGTTACTGTCAGAATAGGAAATGATTTCAATAGTAAAGAAATCACTGTTGTCATATATACAGTGGAGGGAGGATTCTAATGAATACGGATTCTTATGTTTTATTATTAAATTATCTTTTTAATACAAATAATATACCAG
>JAIECC010000279.1 GCA_029068665.1 Lachnospiraceae bacterium | reverse complement strand
ATGTACGGCGGATTGGATACGATCACATGATACGTTCCATGGATATTATGAAACAAATCACTTTCTATGAATTCCACCTTTGCCTCCAGCCTCCTGGCATTTTCTTCCGCAACGGCCAGTGCCTCGCCGGAAACATCAGATAAAACCACCTTCCATTTCTGCTCCAACAGCTTCCATATGCTCAGCCCGATACATCCGGAACCACAGCACATATCCAGGATTCTATAGTCTTTCTTTTCTTCTTTGGGAAGCTTCTTTAATTCCTTCAGAACCGTTTCTACCAAAATCTCTGTATCCTGTCTTGGAATCAGCACATGGGAATTGACCCGAAAGGAAAATCCCATGAAATCCTGTTCCCCGGTAATATACTGCAAAGGCTTATGATTTTTCCGCATAAGAATCCCATGGCGATAGGTCTGTACTGCTTCCCTATCCACTTCATAGTCAGGATTCAACAGTAGAAAGGAATAAGATTGCTTCAAAGCCCATTCCAACAAATATCTGGAATCCGGCTCTGCATCCTGTATACCTGCATCCGAAAGCTCCTGTCTGCCTTCCTTCCATAACTCCTGAACGGTCATCCTGTCACCTCGTTACATCGAAATCTTTCCTTTGTTTTGACTCCTTGATTCGTCTTAGTATTCCAACTCATGGTAACCATCAGCTTCGCCATAGCCATTTGACTCATCATAAGCATCCGATTCACCATAGCCTTCTGATGCTTCATAAGCACCCGGCTCTCCATAATCTTCTGATGCTTCATATGCATCCGATTCTCCATAGCCCGCAGATTCTTCATAAGCACCCGCTTCTTCATAATCCTCTGATGCTTCATAAGCATCTGATACACCATAATCCTCCGAATCACTATAAGCTTCATCGGCTGTATCATATACTTCTTCCTTAGAATCTGCTTTTTTATCCCTTTTCTTTTTCCAATCTTCATCTTCAAAGGACTGCTTTAACTCCTGCTGATAGGCTCTCCAGTCCAATACACCTTCTACCGAAGCAATTGCAACCTCCAGCATTTCCAGGTCCGGCTCCTTGGTGGTCAACCGTTGTACCCACAATCCCGGAGCGCTCAGTGCTTTAATGATCCAGGAATCATTTCTGCCTGCCAGACGAATAAACTCATAGGACACGCCTGCAATCACCGGCACCAGAAGCAGTCGCAGAAGAATCCGCAATACAGCACTGTCCACCTGAATCACCATAAAGAATAAAATGCTGATTATCATAACAATGAATAAAAAGCTGGTGCCACACCGCTTATGAAACCGGGTAAATTCCATAACATTTTCCGGAGTCAGCGGCACACCGGCCTCCAGACAGTTTATGGTCTTATGCTCTGCACCATGATACATAAATACCCGCTTCATATCATCCATTAAGGATATTCCAAATACATACAGGAGAAAAATCACCAGTCGAATCACACCTTCTAACAGTGCTACAACAATATTATTGTCAATTCCTCTCCGAATAAACTCTGAAAGCCAGGCAGGCAGTAAAATAAAAAGTCCCAATGCCAGAATAATGGACAGGACAACAGAAAAAAACATGAGAATACTTTCCCCGCCCTTTTTTGCTACTTTTTCAGCCGTTCCTTCTGCTTTCTCCTCGGTTTCCTCATAAAAGCTGGCAGAATAAGTCAAGGTCTTCATACCAATCACCAGTGATTCAATAAAATTCACAACACCGCGTATAATGGGAAGTCGAAATAACGGAATCTGGTCTCCTGCTGCAGTATAATTTTCCACCTTCACTTCAATGGTCTGATCCGGCTTCCGAACTGCAATTGCATATTGATCCTTATTCTTCATCATGACGCCTTCCAGTACGGCCTGGCCCCCAACATAAATTCGTTCCATTCCTTCCTCCAGTTCCTTTCCCTTTATCCATTGCCTGGTACATACTCATACATTTCTATCCGTTATATACGGAAAAAGGCTGGGATATTCAATCCCAACCTTTTTTCTTCTTATTCTTACTGATTTACACCATACTTACGATTGAACTTATCAATACGTCCACGAGCCTGAGCTGCCTTCTGCTGA
>JAIECC010000278.1 GCA_029068665.1 Lachnospiraceae bacterium | reverse complement strand
GTATCAGGATCACATTGTAATTGCACCGGATTTTGAACAGCAAATCTTTGAAGGGCAGATTTATGCCAAGGGCAGGATACAGCTTGGATTTTTTCTGATGCTGGGCCTGCAGATGATATTGAACCGGAATTTAGTAAAAACGGTTCTGGAAGCAAAGACTATAATAGGAGGAAATAAATAATGGCAAATAATGATTTTAATTCAACAGTAGGTACCTTGTTCAATGGAATGGATTCTTTTCTGACCACCAAGACGGTGATTGGAGAGCCAACTACCATTGGTAATACGATTATTCTTCCCCTGGTGGATGTGACCTTTGGTGTAGCAGCGGGTGCTTTTGCAGATGGATCTGCAAAGAACAGCGGTGCCGGCGGTCTGGGTGGAAAGATGTCACCGAGCGCGGTTCTGGTGATTCAGGATGGACATACCAAGCTGGTTAATGTAAAGAATCAGGACAGCATTACCAAGATACTGGATATGGTTCCAGAATTGATTGATAAGATTGCGGATTATGCAAAGGAATATAAGAATAAGGCAGATGCAATCGAAGGTGAAGAACAGGATGTAATTGAGGGCTAATTTGTCAACTTTATGACATAAGCTGCATATAATAAGGTATAGAACAGGAAAAAGAGGGTGAATCACATGAAGCGGTTATGTGGGTTTGCCCTTTTTTTTATCGCAGTGGGCATGATTATCGCCTGCTTCATGGAAGGTTTCTGGACCTTTTTATGTATAAGTGCCAGTCTGTTCCTTGCCTATTGTCTCTTTTGCAAGTAAAGTGGAGCAGTTTATTTTAATAACAGTCAGCCATGCAGAAATAAAAAAAGCCCGAAAGGGCTTTTTTTACGCACGTTCCACTTTTCCAGATCTCAAACAAGAAGTACATACGTACATTTTCTTTGGTGCACCATTCACAAGAACCTTAACAGACTTAATATTTGATTTCCACATTCTGTTGGATCTTCTATGAGAATGGCTCACTTTGATACCGAAATGAGCACCTTTATCACAAATTGCGCATTTTGCCATATTGCTGCACCTCCTTGTAGTTTTATAACTT
>JAIECC010000277.1 GCA_029068665.1 Lachnospiraceae bacterium | reverse complement strand
AAATAATAAATAAAAACACCTTTGCTGGTATGGATTTCATCTCTCCTTTGTGTTAGAATAGGGTTGTATGATTATATGAAGACAGGAGAAAGAGGCTTTGGAAATAAAGGATTATGAGATGATTCTGGATTCCATGCAGTTAACGGGTATCTATGTAATCCGGGAAGACAATCATCAGATCTTATATTTTAATAAGCGTATGAAAGAGATAGCATCGACTATCGAAATTGGAATGGTATGCCATGAGCTATGGCCGGGTTCCTGCGCCAATTGTCCGCTGCTTCACATAGAGGACCGGCAGCAGAACCGTTCCATAGATTTTGATGCACCTTTTGGAAAGATGGTGGATATTACAGCTACCAGAATTCAGTGGGAGGATACGATTCCTGCCATTGTGCTTTCGATTTCTCCTCATTCAGAGACATTAAGCTATACCTATAATCGAATCATGAGAGGGAACCTGACCTCGGATCAGTTTGAGATTATCAAAACCTTCCCGTCAGACGAGGAGGCGGACTTGATTCGTGATGATATTTCGCTGAGCGAATGGCTGAAGCAGTTTATAGAGCATGGCTATGTCTACCATGATGATATTGAACGGTTTCAGAATTTCACCAGGCTGGAGCATCTGAGAGAAGCGCTAAAGCAGGGAAAAGAAAAGCTGATATGTATATATAGACGGCGGACGGCACAGGGATACCGCTGGTACACAATGGATGTAGTTCCGGACCCTGACTATTCGGAGAAAAACCAGGTTGTTATGCTTTACATAAAGGATATACATGATGTATATCGGGAAAGTCTGGAGTTGGAAGAAATCAACATCCAGAATCAGGAAGTTATCAATTCTCTGGGCGAGTTGAACTTTGGTGTCTATGTTGTGAATCTGAAGTCCGGTACCCTGAATCCCATACGGGTATCCGAGGATATGAAAGAGGTTGTGGGGCAGGGGATTCCGGAATGGGATGTTTTGCTTACCGAGATGGTAGAGGGGTATTTTCATCCCGATTACAGAGAGAGGCTCCTGAGCACATTCACTCTGGGGGCATTGAGAAAGGCCAAAGCAGAGGGCAGGGATAAGCTTGAGATTCTTTGTCAGAGAAGATTTCAAGAGGAATACAGATATGTTTCGGCCTCAGCTTATTTTAATGAGAACAATCCGGAAAGACCATATGTAATACTTGCTCTTCAGGATGTAGACGAACAGACCCGGCAGGAGATCAAGCAGAGTCAGAACGATCTGCGAATGGCGGCGATTATAAAATCCAGGTACAATATTATGGATACGGTTGATTTAGCAACCGGCAGGTTTGAGCGGATTTGTCTCCACGAAACTGATGAAGCCCGCCAGATTCAGAGTGGAAACTATGAAGATTACATACAAAAAGCAGTCAGTGAAGAAGTGGTTGAGGAAGACCGGGCAGAATTTCTCCGGGTACGTTCTTTGGAAAGTCTGCGGCATATGGCAGAGAATGTAGAGGATTTTGCAGAAACATCCTGTCGGTACCGCCTGAAGGGACCGCCTATATCCTGGATTAAGGATCATGCATTCTTTGTTCGTCACAACAATACCGTTATGGTTAATATATTAGGCAGGGACATTACCTGTGAGAAGCTGAGAGAATCCGCGGACCAAAAGCAGAAGCGGGAGCGGACATTGATCATCAATACCTTGAGTGATATGTTTTTTGCCACCTATTTTCTGGACCTGGAACGAAATACATTCCGCATGGTCGCACAGATGGAAGCGGTAGGTGAAATTCTTGGCGAGATTCTTGGTGCTGAGATGGACTGCCGGGAAGCACTTCGTGCCTATGCCCAGTGCTTTGTACATCCGGATGCCAGAGAGGAATATCTGGAACGGATGAGTTATGATAGTCTTCTTAGTACCCTGAGTGAAGAGCATCCCATGGTTGCGGTTGAATACCCGAGGATCAAGTCGGAAGCAGATGGCAGCTTTCAGAATGACGGCTGGATACGGGCAACTGTTATCCTGGCAGAAGCCGTGGATGGTAAGCCTCAGAAAGCAGTATATGTGGCACAGGATATAACGGAGAGCAAGGAGAAGGAAGAAGCGGAACGCCGGGTTCTGAAGGAGGCGTATGATTCCGCCACCTATGCCAATGCGGCAAAGAGTGAATTCCTTTCCCGGATGAGTCATGATATCCGGACTCCGATGAATGCCATTATCGGTATGACATCAATTGCCACCGCCCACCTGGATGATATGGACCGGGTAACGGATTGTCTGAATAAAATTACAGTTTCCAGCAAGCACCTTTTGGCCTTGATCAATGAGGTGCTGGATATGAGCAGGATAGAATCCGGTAAGATTGATTTGACAGAGGAAGAGTTCAATCTGTCAGATTTGATACAAAATCTGCTCACCATGATTCGACCGTCGGTGCAGGCGAAGGAGCATGATCTGGAGCTTCGCATTATGAAGGTGGAGCATGAGGATTTGATTGGTGATACCATGCGGCTGCAGCAGGTGTTCATGAATATTCTGGGAAATGCAGTGAAGTACACACCGGATGGAGGCAAGCTGGAGCTGTTGATTAAAGAAAAGCCATCGAAGGTATTTGGCTATGCCTGCTTTGAATTTGTGTTCCGGGATAATGGAATCGGAATGTCGGAAGACTTCCTTAAGAAGATATATGAGCCATTCAGTCGTGCAGAGGATTCCCGAATCAGCAAGATTGAAGGTACCGGTCTGGGAATGACCATTGCCATGAATATTATCCATATGATGAATGGTAATATCAATGTGGAGAGCCGGTTAGGCGAGGGTTCTAAGTTCACGGTAACGGTTTATCTGAAGCGGCAGCAGACCTCCATGTTCGATACAAATCAGCTTGCGAATCTTCCAGTCCTGGTGGTGGATAATGATCGGGATGCCTGTGAAACCACCTGTGCAGTTCTGGAGGATATCGGAATGAAGGGCGAGTTTGTACTTTGTGGAGAAGATGCCATAAGACGGGTAAAGGAAGTCCATGAGAAATCAGAAGACTTTTTTGCAGTGCTTCTGGACTGGCAGATGCCGGGTATGAGTGGTATCCAGACCGCCAGAGAAATCCGCAGAGAGGTAGGACCGAAGATTCCGATTGTCATTTTATCTGCCTATGACTGGAGTATTGTGGAGGCAGAAGCCCGACAGGCAGGAGTAAGCGGCTTTATATCGAAACCACTGTTCAAGTCGAAGCTTCTTTATCTGTTCAAGAAGTTCATCGGAGAAGAAAGCTGGAATGAAACACCGGCCGAGGATGTGATTACGGAAGAAACATTTCAGGACAAACGAATTCTGCTGGTAGAGGATAATGAACTGAACCGGGAGATTGCGGAAGAGGTACTCGGAAGTACCGGAGTCATGATTGAAAGTGTTTCGGACGGAGAGCAGGCAGTTCTACGATTCATGGAGAAAGAGCCGGGGTATTATGATCTGATTTTTATGGATATTCAGATGCCGGTCATGAATGGATATGAAGCGGCAGCAGCTATCCGGCAGATGAACCGGCCGGATGCCGACACCATTCCGATTATAGCCATGACGGCAAATGCATTTGCAGAGGACGTGATTGCCAGCCGAGAGGCAGGTATGAATGAACATGTAAGCAAGCCGTTGAATATGGAACAGTTAGTGGAATGTATGAAGTCCTGGATCGGGAAGTCCGATCCGGCAAGTCAATGTTAATTATGATTCATTTCGATCCGGAATGGAGCATAGGGATATATGGAAGGAGGATGTTTAAGAATGGAAAGCAGTAAAAAGAAAGTAGTGACCAAGGTAATCATAAAGAATATCCTTGCATGGGTATGTACCTTGTGTATGGTATTCTGCCTGATGCCGTCTAATGCAAGGGCTAATGGTGAAGATACCGATGATGTGGTGATGACCGATGGTGCTGACACCACTGATGGTGATGAAGTGACCGATGGTGCTGAAATCACTGATGGTGATGAAGTGACCGACGGTGCTGAAACACTTGAAGATGATGAAAATACTGACGGTGAAGAAAAGACAGATGGTGATGAAAAGACTGACGGTGATGAAAAGACAGATGGTGATGAAAAGACAGATGGTGAAGAAACGGTTCCTGGAACTGTGACAGTGACTTTGAATCTGGATGGCGAAGCATGGACTGAACAGACGGTTACCATAGTAAATGGTGACAAGGTTATAGTTTGTGAGTATAAGGATGGAGTTTATACGGCTACAATACCATTGGATGAAGAAGTTCAGTTAAAGGTGAAGGACGAGGAAGCTGTGTCTATTACCCTTACAGAGGATTCAGCATCATACAGTTCAACAATTAATTATTACAGTGTTTCTTTCAAGGATAATAATGGCGGTGACTTAGGCATAGACACACAGATTATTCGTTCTGAAGGGAAGGCGACAAAGCCGGCGGACCCGAAAGGAGAAGAAGGACTGGAATTTAATAAGTGGGTAACGATTGGAGGCGAATTTGATTTTGATTCTTCAATTGAAAAAACTACGGTTGTATATGCTACATGGAAGTTGTCAGATGATATAATGGGTGAACATGTCCATGAGTGGGACGAAGATGAGGATGGAAATAAGCAGTGGAGCTATAACCAAACCTCTCACTGGCATAAGTGTATCGCAGAGGGTTGTCCGTTTGAAGAAAAGGATGAAGACATTACAGGCATTATAAAGGCAGCAGAAGGCTATGGTCTTCATGAATTTGGTGAACCTGAGATAACAAAAGAACCGACAGAAACCACACCGGGTTGGGAACAGCTGACATGTAAGACTTGTGGTTATAGCTACGGCAGAGCGATTCCTGCTTTAGGAGATGACGTGAGTGATGCCGGAGAGGTAATACTGGATAAAGTTGCTCAGGATTATCTGACAACAGGCTTAAATGAATTGGCAGAAGCTGTTTTAACGCAGGAAGAAAAAGCAGCGTTCCGGAATGGTGAAGACCTGAGAATCGAGCTGACAGTAGAGAACATCAGCCGTACCATTGAACAACCTACGAAAGATATTATCAATCAGTACCTTGAGCAGCGACTTAGCCAGTATCGTTACCAGGCAGGGCAGTATCTGGACATTAAAATGTATAAGACCATTCAAACAGATGAGGAAGAGGGTCCTGTACGCTCCAGAGTATCAGAGACTACCGGTATGATCCGGATTTGCGTTGAAGTGCCGGCTGCACTTAAGGATACTACCGGAAGCAGAGGAAGAACTTTTGCAATTGTTCGTCTCCATAATAATCAGCCATGGCTTCTGAATGATTTGGATAATGATCCTAACACCATTACCTTCGAAACCGATCGCTTCTCTACTTATGCAATTATTTATCGGGATACGGCCGGCTCCAATGGTGATAACAACAATAACAATAATAATAACAACAATAATAATAATAACACCGGCAATAATGGAAATACCGGAAACAATGGAAGCACTGGCAACAATGGAAACACCGGTAATACTGGCAACACCGGCAGCAATGGAAGCACCGGAAACAATGGAAATACCGGCAACACCGGCAGTACCAGTGATGGAAGTCCCATAATTAATAACAATGTTACCATTACCAACAGCACCAACGAAACCAATCGTAACGTACCGAAGACCGGAGATACTTCTCCAATCGGAATGTATATGACGATTGCTATATTATCCGGATTTGCATATCTGTTATTACTCTTTACGGATAAGCAGAGAAGAATGTCAGAGGCAGAGAAGAATGAACTGATTGCTTCCTTGTCATCCTGGGCAAGAAAGCGCGGCGTATCAGCAAAGTGCTTTGCAGGCTTCTCCATTGCATGTATCTTGTTCTACTATCATACCGTTGGAAAGCGGGTAAAGGCAGCCGTAAAGGAATGCATGTAATTCAAAAAGAATAATGTAGAGTTAATAGGTATTTATATTCAATAAAAAAGCGATTGAAGCCTGAAGGGATTCAAACAGAATCCAAGGGTTTCAATCGCTTTTTGTTATGGCTGTATTTTCTCAGCCCCGGAACCGGTTCAGACAGGCATATAATTCCTGTACTCTGGGCTTTGCCAGTCCGCATGGAATGTATGGGCTGCAAAAGGCACTCCATCCTTCATCATCAAAAGCATCCATGACCAGCCGAATGCTTTCCTGAACGGTCCGCTTACCATCCATGACCTGCTCCAGGCAGTAGCGCAGCAGATAGGCAAGTGCGGTGGTCTGTTCAGAATCTGCAAGCTGTTCTAAGTAACGGACATTAATTATTTCCTTATCCAGAGAAAAGGACTCAACTCCGCTGGACTTGATTTTCATATGCTCATGACGGGAATTTCTGCTATCAGTCCGGTCTGCATTTTTACCAGAGTTCTGGCGGCCCTTGTAGGATGGGCGGTCAGACTGCTTCCGCTGATAATCAGGCAGTATTCTTTGAAAGTCCGGCAGAAAAAAGTCCGGTACTTCCCCATGGGAAGCCGGTTGCTCTTCGCAAAGTGCCTTTACCCGTTCTGTAATGTCCACAGCCCGATAGCAGTCCATCAGCAGTATGTAATCTGCAATATAGAAGAAAGCACCGGAGCTTCCGGCAACCATGATGGTAGAAATCCCTGCTGTCTCATACAGGGTCCGTACCCGTTCGATAAATGGAGTGATTGGCTCCTTATCCCGGCTGATGACCTGCTGCATAAAAGCATCTCGTACCATAAAGTTGGTAGCAGACGTATCTTCATCCATCAGAAATAAACGGGAACCGGACTCAATGCTCTCTATGACACCGGCAGCCTGAGAAGTGCTGCCACTGGCATCCTCCGTAGAGAAGCATCGGGTATCCTTTTTGTTCGGCAAATCATTAATGAATAGGGAAATATCCACATTACGAATAGAGCGGCCATCTTCTGCCCGAAGCTTCATTGCCGTATCCTCTGTAATGACAAATTCCCGTCCGTCTCCCTTGATGTGATTGTATACTCCGTCCTGTATGGCACTGAGAAGCGTGGACTTTCCGTGATATCCTCCTCCCACAATCAGGGTAACACCCTGTGGAACTGCCATACCGGTAATGTCTCCGTAATGAGGCAGATGAATGGTCCGCTCCATGGAAGCCGGGGACTGAAAAGGGATACTGTCCTTCATAGGGAGCTGGGATACCCCACTCTTTCGGGGGAGAATGGAACCGTTTGCTACAAAGGAAACCAGTCCTTCTTTTTGAAGGAAGCTGCGGATTTCCTCCTGATCTTCTGCCAGGAATACGGCAGCTTCCACTTCCTTCGGATTTAGTCTGCTATATAAAAGACTGCTTTCAATACATCTAGGCAGGAAGTCAAATAGAATCTTTTCCAGTTCCCCGGCATTAATCGTTCTTCCAAAGGCAGGAAAGCCAATATGAAAGCGGAGAATCAGGGATTCCTCAGTTATCCGACAGGCGCTGCGTTCCAGCACCTTTTGTCCACATCGACTGATGGATAACAGTCCGCTTTTGCCGGAACCTTTCGCTTTGAAATTATACTGCTCGAACTGTTCTGAAAGCTTCCGGGTCAGAAAGTCCTGCAAAGCGATTCTCATACAGTCTTTGGAAAAATAAGCAGAAGGCAGTCGGGTATATGTGTGAGAAAGCTCAATATGTACACTGGAGGGAGAAGCAAAGGGATCACCCTGTACATGGTCGATATATAAGCAGAAGGACGGATAGCGCCAGCCTCCTGCCAGTGATTTGTATGCGGGATAGCTTTTGTGGTCGATGGAACGCAGCAGTGTGCGCAATTCGTCTGATGATTTCATAATGTCTCCTTTTCCATTTATGCAGAATCCTGCCATAATATGTGTTATACGAACTTCCCAATTCTCAATGGCAAAGCTATATCATTTGGGAA
>JAIECC010000276.1 GCA_029068665.1 Lachnospiraceae bacterium | reverse complement strand
GTATGTGAGGTGGAGCTGGGAGGATATGTGCAGAAGATTATGATAGATGGAAAACGACAATCCAATCCCGTTGTGATTTGTCTGCATGGCGGTCCGGGAACACCGATTCCTTTTAATGTAGGCTGTCGGGGGATGTTTCCGGAGATAACAGAGCACATAACCCTGGTGTGCTGGGACCAGCTGGGATGTGGGATTAATAACCGGAGGATTGATGATACCTTTCAGATAAAAGATTTTGTAACTATGACGGTGGAGCTGCTTCGGGAAATACGCAGACGGTTTCCGGAAAATAAGATATATGTATTTGGGATGTCATGGGGAAGTATACTGATTTTAAAAGCCCTGGCTCAGGTCAGGGATATAATAGACGGAGTAGTGACATATGGCCAGGTCTTACATGATATGACATTTAATCAGGCAGTGTATTCTGCTTTGGAGCAATCGGCAATGCCGAAGAAAAAGAAAGAATTATTGAATCAGATAAAAGAAGAACCGAATATCGAACATGCCCGCTTGATTATGTCATGGATTCGAACATACACTTCAGGTTATATGGGAAAGTCTGAGGAAAAAGAGCCTATGGGCAGTATGATAAAGGGGTATCTTACCGGTCCGGATTATAAACTGCGGGATTGCAGGGCAATGTTTATCAACGGGTATTTGAAAAATAAGTCACTGATAAAAGAGCTTATAACAATTGATTTGAGAACAGAACTGCGATCGGTTTCGCTTCCTTATACAATCATACAAGGCAGTCTGGATATTGTTACACCCACAAGACACATACAGGATTTTTTGGCAGATGCTCCAAATACAAAGGTGAAATTAGTGATAGTTGATCAGAATGGTCATATTCCTGATTTAAAAGGTATGCAGGCGGTAATAGAGGAAATTGCTCGTTTGTAAGTGTGGAATTCATTGCTATAATTGAAAAAAAATGATAGGATAGAACTAATCTGTTATAATTAGGGTAAAATAGTAATAAATGTCAACACAAAATAGAATCAGGATTTGATCATATAAGGAGGAATTATAGATGAAACGGTTTGGCGCCTATGATTTATTAGAGCAGGAGGCAATTCCAGAGCTTTCTGCAACCGGATATATTTTTCGTCACCGGAAGACAAGAGCAAGAGTAGTAGTAATCAGTAATGATGATACCAATAAAGTATTTACCATTGGTTTTCGGACTCCGCCTCATGATGATACCGGTGTGCCGCATATTATGGAGCATTCCGTATTGTGCGGTTCGAAAAAGTTTCCGGCAAAGGACCCTTTTGTGGAATTGGCAAAGGGCTCTTTGAATACCTTTTTGAATGCCATGACGTATTCAGATAAGACCGTATATCCGGTAGCCAGCTATAATGACAAAGACTTTCAGAATCTGATGGATGTATATTTAGATGCCGTATTCCATCCGAATATATATGTTCATGAAGAGATTCTAAAGCAGGAGGGCTGGCATTATGAGCTGGAGTCCTTAGAGGATGAGTTGACCTATAATGGTGTGGTATACAATGAAATGAAGGGTGTATATTCCGATCCTAATCAGCAGCTGGCACGGCTGATTCCGTTATCTCTGCTTCCGGTGACCACTTATGCCTGTGAATCCGGGGGTGAGCCATCTGCCATTCCCCAGTTGACCTATGAAGCATTTCTGGATTTTCATAAAAAGTATTATCATCCCTCCAACAGCTATATTTATTTGTACGGGAACATGAATATAGAAGAAAAGCTGAAATTTATTGATGAGGAATATTTATGCCACTACGATTATCAGAAGGTGGATTCCCAGATTCGCATGCAGATTGAATATCCGGAACCGGTAACCAAGGTCTACTCGTATTCTCTGGCAGAATCGGAAGAGCTGAAGGATAATACATTCCTTTCTTATAATGTAGTGATTGGAACCAGCCTGGACCCGGAATTATATATGGCATTTCAACTGCTGCAGTCTGTTCTGCTGGATATGCCAGGAGCTCCGCTGAAGCAGGCATTGATTCGTGCCGGGATTGGCAAGGATATAGAATCTTCTTATGAATGCTCGATTCAGCAGCCGATTTTTTCCATTATTGCCCATAATGCCAATGAGGATGATCAGGAAAAGTTCTGTCAGGTAATTCGGGATACCTTGCAGGAAATCTGTGATAATGGATTGAAAAAGAAATCCATGCAGGCGGCGATTAATTATCTGGAGTTTCAGCTAAGGGAATCCGATTTTGGACGCTATCCTAAGGGCTTGATGTATGGACTAAAATCCTTTGACAGTTGGCTGTATGATGACAAGGCGCCGTTTATTCATATTAAAGTAGAAGAAACCCTTGGCTTTATGAAGCGCGGACTGGAAAATGGATATTTTGAGCGTATGATCCGTACCTACCTGTTAGAAAATCCTCACCGGAGTCTGGTGATATTAAAGCCGGAGCGGGGCTTGAATGAGAAAAAGGAAACACAGTTAAAAGAAAAGTTAGCTGCTTATAAGTCTTCGTTATCCACAGTGGAATTGGAGAAGATTATTGCAGATACCAAAGCATTAAAAGAATATCAGGCGGAACCTTCCAGTGAAGCAGATATTCGTAAAATTCCGCTTCTGGAGATTTCGGATATCGAGCCGAAGATTCAGAAGCAGGAGAACGTAGAACGGAATTTATTTGGCATTCCGGTGGTGGTGCATCCGATTTTTACCAATGGAATTGCTTATATTCATTTGTGCTTTAAGCTGGATAAGCTTTCGCTGGATTTACTGCCATATGCCAATCTGTTATCCCGGATTCTGGGACTGGTGGATACGGAGCATTATACCTACAACGAGCTGGGAAGTGAAATCCGCCTGAAGTCCGGAAGTATCCGTACCAGCTTTGAGGTGCGGGGGAATCTGGAACCGGATGCCTATCTTCCTACCTTTGACATTAAGGCGAAGATGCTGTATGGGCAAATCAACGACAGCTTTAAGCTGATAGAAGAATTATTGCTGCACAGCCGTATCAATGACACCCATCGGCTGCGGGAAATCATTGCAGAAATCAAGGCTGCCATGAAGCCGGAATTAGTCAGCCGCGGACATTCTACAACAGCAGCAAGAGCCATGTCCTATATTTCTGTGAACAGCTATGTGAAGGAAAAGGCAAAGGGAATTGATTATTATGAATTTATTGAAGCACTGGACCGGAATTTTGATGAGAAAAAGGACGAGCTGGTAGAGAAGCTGAAACTGGTATTGGAGGAAATTCTTCATAAGGAAAATCTGATTATTTCTTATACCGGTGACAATGATGTGGAAGAGGCCATCGGAATGAATGTAACCTTATTCTCCATTTACCTGTCAACAAGAAAGGTTGAGAAGCAGGAAGAGGTTCTGACAATTGAGATGAAAAATGAAGGCTTTAAGACTGCAAGCCAGGTACAGTATGTGGCGACTGCCGGAAATTATAAGGAAGCGGGATTTGCCTCTACCGGTGCTTTACGGGTATTGGAAACTATATTTGCCTATGATTATCTGTGGCTGAATGTCCGGGTACAGGGAGGCGCTTATGGCTGTATGTGTGCCTTTGGTGATAATGGAAACAGCTATCTGACCTCTTACCGGGACCCGAATCTGATGGAGACCTATCAGGTATATCGGTCGGCAGCAGAGTATGTGGCGAACTTTCAGGCAGATGAACGGGATATGACAAAGTATATTATTGGCACCATTGGCACATCCGATATTCCGCTGAATGCATATGACCGGGGAGAAAGAGACTTTAATCTGTATTTAATGGGAATCACCGATGAGTATCGGCAGAAGCGCAGAGATGAACTGCTTGCAACGAACCAGGCAACCATTCGGGGATTGGCACAACTGGTACAGTCCGTCGTTTCAACGGGAACGATATGTGTAATCGGAAATGAAAAGAAAATTGATAAGGAAGCTGAACACTTTAGAAACGTAAAGAGCGTATTCTAAGGAAGAAAACAGGCTTTTGGAAGTCAGGGATCCCCTTCTTCGAAACGATAGTTTGCGAAAGAAGGGGATTTCAGGATAAGGAGACAGAATGGAAAAAAAGTTTAAGTCAGGTTTTGTAACCATCATTGGAAGACCGAATGTTGGAAAGTCTACATTGATGAATCATTTAATCGGGCAGAAGATTGCGATTACCAGCAATAAAGCCCAGACTACCCGAAACCGGATTCAGACTGTATATACCTGTCCCGAGGGACAGATTGTATTCCTGGATACGCCGGGGATCAATCAGGCAAAAAATAAGCTGGGTGAATACATGCTGAGTGCCGTTGATTCTGCATTAAGCGAGATGGATGTGGTGCTGTGGCTGGTAGAGCCTTCTACCTATATCGGAAGGGGCGAACAGTCCATTATTCAGCGGCTGAAAAAAGTACATACGCCGGTTCTTCTGATTATTAATAAAATTGATACGGTAGAAGAGACGGCGGTAGTAAAGGCAATAGAAGCCTATCAAAAGGAGTATGATTTTGATGCCATTATTCCGGTATCCGCATTGCGAAATCGAAATACTAAGGAAGTTATTAAGACGATTCTGACCTATCTGCCGGAGGGCCCCAGATATTATGATGAAGATACCATAACGGACCAGCCGGAGCGTCAGATTGTAGCGGAAATCATACGAGAAAAGGCCTTGCGGTGTCTGGAGCATGAGATTCCCCATGGGATTGCAGTGGTCATTGACTCCATGAAGGATCGCCCCAAGGGAAATCTTGTAGATATTGATGCAACGATTATCTGTGAGCGGGATTCCCACAAGGGTATTATCATCGGAAAGCAGGGAGCCATGCTGAAAAAAATCGGAACCCAGGCCCGGATTGATATGGAAAAACTGTTGGATACCAAGGTGAACCTGAAAATCTGGGTAAAAATAAAGAAGGATTGGCGGGATAGTGATTATTTACTGAAAAACTTCGGCTTTGACCAGCGGGAGTCTTAGTAAAGGCAGGTGATGGAAGATGCAGCTACAGGTGACCGGCATGGTGCTTACGGCGACACAGGTTGGTGATTATGACCGGAGGCTGGTGATATTAACAAAAGAACGGGGAAAGCTGTCTGCTTTTGCAAGAGGTGCCAGAAAAACAGGAAATGTACTGGCCGCAGCCAGCCAGCCCTTTACCTATGGCGTATTCACGTTATTTGCCGGACGGGATGCCTATCGGGTACAGAGCATAGAGGTGCAGAATTATTTCGATGAAGTGAAGACGGATTTAGACGGTATTACCTATGGCTCTTACTTTTGTGAAATGGCGGATTATTTTACCCATGAAAATCTGGACAACCGGGAACAACTCAAGCTTTTATACATGACTCTCCGTGCCATGGCAAAAAAGCAGATGCCTGCTTCTTTGATCCGACGGATTTATGAGATACGGATGCTGGCGCTGGATGGAGAAGAAATGCAGGTGTTTTCCTGTGTTAAGTGTGGAAATCCGGGTACCGGCTATGTGTTTCGTGCCAGGCAGGGGGGATTGGTCTGTGTGGATCATTGCCAGATTGATTATGATATTGGAGAACTGCTGAATCCCTCCACCGTGTATGCACTGCAATTTATATTAAGTACAGCCTTGGAAAAGCTGTATTCCTTTAGTGTTTCTCAGGAGGTGCAGGGGGAATTGGATGGGATTTGTAATCTGTTTTTGAATGAATATGTAGACCGCAGGTTTAAATCTGTGGAAATTCTTGATTCTATTGCTTGCAATCTGACAGATTAGAAGTTACAATGAAAAAGCTATTAACGATGAGGAGGCTTTGGAATGAAACATAAGCATTTACTGACAGGGCTGGTGTTGGGAACACTTCTGTTGACCGGCTGCACCGGTAATGTTGATTCCGTAACGGCAAATACAATAACAATTGAAAAGGATGGAAGCATCCGGGATATTTCGGTGGAAGACTTTTCAGACGGCAGTTATGATATGAGCAAATTAGAAGAATTTATTAACGCTGAAATTGAGGAGTATAATTCTCAGACAGGAGAGAGCCGCATTGTACTGGATGATATACAGACTGAGAATAGTATAGTGAAGTTACAGTTGTCCTATACAGGCATGGAGGATTATAATGCATTTAATCATACAGAGTATGAATACAGCAGTCTGGCGGAGGCAGGGCTTACGGGAGAATTTACTTCCGCAGCTGATGGCAGTACTGTAAAGGCCGCAGACATGAACGATACGGACCTGAAGGTATTAAAGATTGAGGATGCCATGAATATTGTATGTAAAGGAAAGATACTGTATTATAATTCTTTTGTCACAGAGGATAATGGTACATTTTCTGCTTCCGGTGAAGGAACGGCAGTCATTGTATTGAAATAAAAAGAGTGAGGTTGGAAGAATGGAAAAAACAATGGAGAAAATAGTTGCATTGGCAAAAGCAAGAGGGTTTGTATATCCCGGTTCCGAAATCTATGGCGGTCTTGCAAATACATGGGATTATGGCAATCTGGGTGTAGAACTGAAAAATAATGTAAAGCAGGCATGGTGGAAAAAATTTATTCAGGAGAATCCGTATAATGTAGGTGTGGATTGTGCCATTTTAATGAATCCCCAGACCTGGGTGGCATCGGGACATTTGGCAGGCTTTGCAGATCCGTTGATGGATTGTAAGGAATGTCATGAGCGATTTCGTGCAGATAAGCTGATTGAAGATTTTGCAGCAGAGCATGGGATTGCGATTGAAGATTCCATTGATGGCTGGTCTCAGGATCAGATGATGAATTTTGTAGAAGAGCATCAGATTCCATGTCCGACCTGTGGAAAGCATAACTTTACGGATATCCGTCAGTTTAATCTGATGTTCAAGACCTTTCAGGGTGTAACAGAGGATGCTAAAAATACGGTTTATTTACGGCCGGAGACTGCTCAGGGTATTTTTGTGAATTTTAAGAATGTACAAAGAACCTCCCGGAAAAAAATCCCGTTTGGTATAGGTCAGATTGGCAAGTCTTTCCGAAACGAAATTACACCTGGTAATTTCACGTTTCGTACCAGAGAATTTGAACAGATGGAGCTGGAATTTTTCTGTGAGCCGGGTACGGATCTGGAGTGGTTTGCATACTGGAGACAGTTCTGTATTGACTGGCTGAAGAATTTGGGCATGAAGGAAGAAGAGATGCGCGCCAGAGATCATTCTCCGGAAGAGCTTTGCTTCTATAGTAAAGGGACCACAGATATTGAGTTTTTATTCCCGTTTGGATGGGGTGAATTATGGGGAATTGCAGATCGTACGGATTATGATCTGACCCAGCATCAGAATACCTCCGGCGAGCCGATGGAATACTTTGATGATGAAAAGAAGGAAAAGTATATTCCATATGTAATTGAACCTTCTTTAGGTGCGGACCGTGTTACTCTGGCTTTCTTATGCAGTGCATATGATGAAGAGGAATTAGAGGGCGGCGATGTACGGACAGTGCTGCATTTTCATCCGGCTCTGGCTCCGGTTAAGATTGGTGTACTTCCGTTGTCAAAGAAGCTGGCAGAGGGAGCAGATAAAATCTATATGGAATTGTCTAAGCTCTATAATTGTGAGTATGATGACAGAGGCAATATTGGTAAACGCTATCGGAGACAGGATGAGATTGGAACACCTTACTGTGTGACCTATGATTTTGAGTCGGAAACGGATGGTGCCGTAACGGTTCGGAATCGTGACACCATGGAGCAGGAGCGGATTAAGATTGAAGATTTAAAAGCATATTTTGAAGAAAAGTTCGCTTATTAAATGCATTAGTGCCGATTTGGAAGATTTCAAAGGCGTGATGCTATGGAATAAACAAATAAGACGAGAGAAGAAAAATTCTCTCGTCTTATTTGTTTATGTAGATAAAACC
>JAIECC010000275.1 GCA_029068665.1 Lachnospiraceae bacterium | reverse complement strand
ATATTAAATACGTATATCCAAAAATCAAAACGCCGGAAAACAAATAACGGACACCGGAAGGAAAAAACAAACCTAACATAATGTTCATAAAAATCAAAGCACTTCCCATTCCGATGGTCAGCTTTTTGTTCTGAATATCTGCAATACTTGCCGCAGTGCGGAAAGGCACGGTTGGATAAGTCTTTCTCCAAAGCAATAAAAAAAACAGAATATCCATCAAAACAACCATTATACTAAATGCATACGAAATCCATTCATATCCCGGCCAGTCCATTTATCTCTCCTCTGAAATATATTGTAGATACGCATTCACGAAATCGTGATATTTATACTTTGAAACCAGAAGACTGTCCCCATTCTTAATCTGAACCTCTGTCCGGTTGTAGCGCTCCACATACTTCAAATTAATTAAATATCCCTTGTGAATCCGAAAAAAGTCCGGCTGCAACTTTTGTTCCAGATTGCTGATCTTATCATAGAACTCGATTTTTTCATTCTGCAGGCATAAGATTACCTTACGATTGCTGCTTTCAATATAATAAACATCATCTGCTAATACTTTTCTGACCTGATTCTTGTTTTTTACTATAATTTCCTTCGGCTCCATCTGCCCTTTTCCTGTCAGATACTGATATTCCCGCAGTGCCTGTGTAAAAATCCGATGAAACTCCGGTTCCTGAATGGGCTTCACGATATACTGGAATGCATGAACCGCAAATGCAGACTGCATATACTCTCGGGAGCCCGTGACAAAAATCAGCAAAGGCAGGCTTCCCCACACGGCTCTCTGCTGACGTTCCATATGACCGCGCAATCTTCTTGCCACTGTTATGCCATCCATATCCTCCATGGCAATATCCAAAAACAGAATATCTATTTCGGAATCTATAGTTTCATTCTGATATTGCAGCAGTTCTTTGCCGGAACAAAATTCCGTTATATTATATTCCATCCCCTGCTTTTCTATCAATTTCCGAATATATATACGATTTGCTTCCTCATCATCACAAATTACTATATGCAAAGCCTTCACCTCAAACCCTTATCTTTCATGATTTTTATTACAGCATGCCGAAAAACTGCTGTCCTCCTATATACTGTAACCATATTCTATATCGTCAAAACCTATGGAAGCCTTTTTTGAAATGTTGTAACTAGTTCACTTTTTGTTGTAAGTAGCATCTTTTTATGATGATATAAAAACGGCGTTTCATATCACAGAATGAAACGCCGTTGTATTGTTCAATTTTACTTACTGCTGCAACAACTGTAACAGGCTTTCCGGCTGTGCATTTGCCTTTGCCAACAGGTTGGTAGCTGTCTGTGTCAGCAGATTCTGCTGGGTATATTCAATAATCTGCTCTGCCATATCACTATCTATGATACGGGAGAAGGAGTTGGTCATACTCTCCTCTGCAACCTCCAGACTGCTTTCTGTATGCTCCAGACGGTTCTGATATGCTCCAAGCTTGGAACGAACCTCTGACACCTTTTTTATAGCTTCATCTACTGTCTCTGTCGCCTTTCTGGCATCCTGTCCGGATACAACATTTATGGTATCCAAACCAAGAAGCTTCGGCGATACCTCCGGTATGGTGACCGTCATGGTTTCTTCCTGATTTACACCAATCTGGAATACCATTTGACCTGCGCTTAAAATCTCAACCTTTGCATCAAATGCAGTGCCTCCGCTTGGCTGGCTGTTTGCAAGAGCACCTCCCATGACCGGATCCGTAAAGCCTGTCTGGCAGGCACCAATTTTGGCTTCAAATACCATTTCAAATCCACTGCTGTCTTTTACGGTAATCTTATTGCCATCGCAGGATACAGATGCTGTCGGTGAAAATCCATCTCCCAACGTAGCTTCCACATCCGTTCCAACGGAAATACTATCCTGAATTCCCAGTAAAGCTCCCAGTTCATCATTATCACATGAAATATTGATTTGCTGGGAAGAACCATAATAATCAGATACAATAACCAGCTGTCCGCCGTTTCCAAAATCATTGGCACTCGGCGTATATCCCGCATTCTCCGGCAAGCCGGCAGTAGTATCCAGACTGTCCACTGTAAACACTTTGTTTCCTGTCCATTCACATAAGGACTGAATCTTAGAATATACCTCTTCTGCAGTATCGCCTGCCTTAATCTCTACAGACTCACCGTTAATGGCAATCGTTCCCGCCTGATCCTTAGTAATCGTGCTTCCTGCCGCCATGCCAACCGCACCGCCTACTGCAACAGCCTGTCTGGCATCCTGAGAAACTGTAAAGGAATATTCACCCAGATTCACTGTATCTGATACTTCTAATGTCTTAACACCTTTCACAACGGCCCCGGTATCAATATAGCTTGCTCTTCCCAAATCACCATTCAACAGCTTTTTCTGATTGAAATGTGTGGAATCTGAAATTCTTTGAATTTCTTCATTCATAACATCAATTTCAGCCTGGATGGTTTCCCGATCCTCCGGACAGTTGGTATCATTCGCTGCCTTTATGGTCAGTTCTTTCATTCTCTGCAGCATTGCATGAACCTCTGTCAGCGCACCCTCGGCAGTCTCAATTACCGAAATACCATCACCAGCATTCCGGTTTGCCTGCTGCAGACAACGGATCTGAGTCCGCATTTTTTGAGAAATTGCCAAGCCGGCTGCATCATCCTTTGCATGATTGATCCGGTACCCGGAAGATAACCGTTCAATTGCAGCGGCCATGGCATCATGATTGTTGTTCAATGTGTTATTGGCAATCATTGCCGTAATGTTAGTATTAATCCGCATTTTTACACCCCATTTTCGTATTGAGGCACTTCATAAACCATCATCCTTGATCCGTTACTCCGATACCTGTCTTTAAGTCTTATGCAATAAATATCGGAGTTCATTTCTAAAATCTTTAGACCCAATCCTGCAAGATTTTACACCAGATATAAATACACCAGCATAAAATGGCAAAAGCTTCCGCCCAGACAAAACAGATGAAAAATCTCGTGAGTACCGAACATTTTATGCCGTTCATTGAAGCTTTTCAGCTTCAGTGCATATATCACACCACCAACGGTATAAATAATGCCGCCGGTCAAAAGCCATGCAAAGGCTCCGCTTCCCAGATTCTTAATCAGGAATGGTGCTGCTGCCATACACAGCCAGCCCATAATAATATACATCACGGAAGAAATCCACTTTGGACAGGTGACCCATAGCATTTTAAATGTAATACCCATAGCAGCAATGGTCCAGATTACCGTCAGCAGCAGGTAACCCATCCGGTCTCCCATACCAATGACACAAACAGGGGTATAAGTACCTGCAATCAATACAAATATCATGGCATGATCCAGCTTCTTTAAAATCTTATTTACTTTTGCAGAAATGTCAAAGGTATGATAAGACGTACTGGCTCCATATAATAAAATCATGCTTACAATAAAAATCACAACTGCCGCTATCTTTCCCCGGCCAATTCCGGCCGCTGCCTTCAAAATTAATGGAGCTGCGGCAGCAGCCGCCATAAACATACCGATAAAATGCGTAATAGCACTTCCCGGCTCTTTGATTTTACGAGTTTTATTACTTTCCACATGCATAACC
>JAIECC010000274.1 GCA_029068665.1 Lachnospiraceae bacterium | reverse complement strand
ATATATAGGTAAGTTAGTTTTAGTATCGGTGAATTTGCTGAAATCTTAAATTACACTTTGAAAATAGCTCCAGAGTGTATATAATGGAAGAGTCTGAGTTCAATCATCCGGTATAAACGGCTGGTATGGATGAAGGCTGGACAGAATGAAAAGAGTTTGATTAATCCGTTAGAAAGGGGATTATTATGGCAAGTTCAGATATTGGAATTGATTTGGGAACCGCCAGTATTCTGGTATATGTAAAGGGAAAAGGTGTTGTTTTAAAAGAGCCTTCTGTAGTAGCATTTGATCGGGATACTAATAAGATTAAAGCAATCGGCGAGGAAGCACGTTTGATGCTTGGAAGGACACCGGGTAATATTGTTGCAGTTCGTCCCTTGAAGCAGGGTGTGATTTCAGATTATACAATCACGGAAAAGATGTTAAAATATTTCATTCAGAAAGCAGTAGGAAGAAGTATTTTTGCAAGAAAGCCACGAATCAGTGTATGTGTACCCAGTGGAGTGACAGAAGTTGAAAAGAAGGCAGTTGAGGATGCAACCTATCAGGCAGGTGCAAGAGATGTATCTATCATAGAAGAACCGGTGGCAGCAGCTATCGGGGCAGGTATTGATATTGCAAGACCCTGTGGAAATATGATAGTAGATATCGGTGGTGGTACGGCGGATATAGCAGTTATTTCCCTTGGCGGTACGGTTGTAAGCACTTCTGTAAAGACAGCCGGTGATGATTTTGATGAGGCAATTGTCCGTTACATGCGTAAAAAGCATAACCTTTTGATTGGTGAGCGGACGGCTGAGGAAATCAAAATTAACATTGGTACCTGTTATCGGCATCCGGATGAAGTAACCATGGAGGTTCGGGGACGGAATTTAGTGACAGGTCTGCCTAAGACGATTGCCATAACTTCTACTGAAACAGAAGAGGCACTGCGGGAGACAACAGCTCAGATTGTGGAAGCTGTGCATAGTGTATTAGAACGTACACCTCCGGAGCTGGCAGCCGACATATCTGACCGCGGTATTGTGCTGACCGGTGGCGGCTCATTGCTGAACGGGCTGGAAGAGTTAATTGAAGAAAAGACGGGAATTACCACAATTACAGCAGATAACCCGTTGACAGCAGTTGCAATTGGTACCGGAAAGTACATTGAGTTCTTGTCCGGTAAAAGAGATTAAAAAGGAGTTGAAAAAATGGTAAAAGGCCTATACACAGCGTATACGGGACTTCGGAATGAACAGAGACGTATGGATGTGATTTCCAACAACTTTGCAAATTCCAATACGATCGCATACAAAAAGATGGGTGTTACATCTCAGGCATTTGACCGGGAGATGGCGCTTCGCATCGATGATGATTCCGATGCATATCTGGTAAAGGGACTTGGCAGGGTC
>JAIECC010000273.1 GCA_029068665.1 Lachnospiraceae bacterium | reverse complement strand
ACGTCGGTACTTAGGGGTGGTATTTTCACCCCTTATGTACCGCTACGTGCTGGCAGGAGTGCGAACGTGTCTTCTTGGGAATGGTTATGCCCTGGAAGACGCGCTCACAGACAATCATTATCCATTCAGCTTTTGCATGATTTCCTCCAAATATTCCCATGTAATCTTTCCAGCGGAAAAGCTTGGCAGACTCTTTAACGGCATTTCCCTGCTCTGGGCTTCCATCATATCTGCCATACCTTCTCCCAGCAATGCATTGTCATCGCTTTCGGACTCAAACATGCTGTCACACGTCTTCTTTAATTCTGCGATTTCCTTTTTTATTTCTTTGCATTCCAGCAGATCTCCCAAGGTGGAGCTCATGGAGAATTTGCGTTTTACTCTTTCAACCGGTGTTACATATACGGTTTCTGACAATCGGATATCCCGGGAAGAGGCACCAACCAGAATCCGGAATTCCCCTTCCTCCGTATACCAGCCCTTAGACTCCACATCATAATATGCCCATGCCCGCTTTGACAGGGTAAAGGTTATGGTCTTGCTCTCTCCCGGCTCTAATGCCACCTTCTCAAAGCCCTTCAACTCCTTCACCGGACGGATGACCCTGCTTTCCACATCCTGTACATACAGCTGTACCGCCTCTTTTCCAAACCGGTCTCCGGTGTTGGTAATGGTCACCTTGACCTTACATACTTCTTCATCCGTAATCTTCTTTTTATTTACCTTCAAATCCGAATAAGCAAAGCTGGTATAGCTTAAGCCGTGTCCAAATGGAAACAGTACCTGCATTTCCTTTTTATCATAATACCGGTATCCTACAAAAATACCTTCTTTATATTCCACCCGATTAATTTCACCCGGAAAGTTCAGATAGGATGGGTTATCGGAAAGCTTCAGCGGGAAGGTTTCCGGCAGCTTACCGGAAGGATTCGCCCTACCGAATAATATATCCACGGTTGCCGTTCCAACACCTTCTCCACCCAGATATGTCTCCAAGATTCCTTTTACCTCATTGACCCATGGCATCTCCACCGGAGAACCATTATGCAGAACTACAACCGTATTAGGCTGAACTGCAGCTACTGCCTGTATTAACTGATTCTGATTCTCCGGAAGTCTCATATGCTTCCGGTCAAAGCCTTCCGATTCATAAGAATCCGGAAGTCCTGCAAAGATAACTGCAATCTTTGCATCCTTTGCTGCTGCTACGGCTTCATTCAGCATCTGCTTTTCCTGCCGGATACCTTCATCATCACTGGCAGACTCCATGGAAAAACCAGGCACATATGTAACATGCTCCATGGTCTTTACTTCATCTAAGGCTGCGGAATAACGATGTGTATTTACGTGAGAGCTTCCACCCCCCTGATATCGTGGTTTTTCTGCAAATTTTCCTATGAAAGCCACTGAATCCTCCTGAGACAGCGGAAGAATCCCGTCGTCATTCTTTAGAAGTACCATACATTCCTTTGCTGTTTCCACAGCAAGCTGATGATCCGCTTCCTTGTCCCAGACCACATCCTCCTCTTTATTCTCTACATAAGTCATGATACAGCTGACAATCCGCTCACAGGCTTCATCCAGCACAGCTTCCGGTACCTCTCCCTTTTTCACGGCATCCACAATCTTAGCATCGTTATAGCCTCCGCTTCCCGGCATTTCCAGATCCAGACCTGCCAGCAGCCCCTTCACCCGGTCATTCACTGCACCCCAGTCTGTAACTACCAGACCTTCATAGCCCCACTCATCCTTTAGTACATCCTTTAGCAGCCACCGATTCTCTGATGCGAAGGTTCCATTCAGCTGATTATAGGAACACATAACCGCCCATGGCTTTGCTTCTTTTATCGCATCTTCAAAGGCCGCCAGATAGATTTCCCGCAAGGTCCGCTCATCTACCTCAGAGCTGATGGACATCCTTCTGCTTTCCTGATTATTTGCCGCAAAATGCTTAATACAGGCACCTACATTCCGGCTCTGTACCCCCTTGATATGTGCCGCTGCAATCTGACTGGACAAATACGGGTCCTCGGAATAATACTCAAAGTTCCGCCCACAAATAGGACTGCGCTTAATGTTCGTACCCGGTCCCAGCAGAATGCTGATATTTTCTGCCTGGCAGGCGGTTCCCATTGCCTGTCCTGCCCGGTACATGGTATCCCGGTCAAAGGATGCCGCCTCAGCACAAGAGCCGGGAAAACAAACCGCCTCAATACTGTCATTGATTCCGGCACCATCCTGCTCCGACTGCTTCCGAAGTCCATTGGGACCGTCACATACCATTACCTCCGGAACTCCCAGACGTTCCACAGACTTCAGCCTCCAAAAATCCTTACCGGAGCAAAGCCCTGCCTTTTCCTCCAGGGTCATTTGTGCAACCAATTTTTTTGCTTCTTCCCGTGTCATGTTGTACCCTCCTTATGTTTCTTTTATTAAATAGAATTATAACAAATCTATTGCGTCGAACATTGTATATTTT
>JAIECC010000272.1 GCA_029068665.1 Lachnospiraceae bacterium | reverse complement strand
GAATAAGATAAAGTATCTGTTTGACTTATGGAGGCAAATATGGAGAATAATCAAAGCTGGGGACTGGTGCTGAGCGGCGGCGGTGCCAAAGGCGCATATCAGATCGGGGTCTGGAAGGCAATGAGAGAATTACATATGGAAAGCTGGATAGAAGGAATTTCCAGTTCCTCTATTGGTTCTTTAAATGGAGCCTTATTTGCCTGTGGTGATTATGAAAAGGCGGAAGAGGCATGGAGCCAGGTAAATATGCTGTCTGTATTTGATCTGGACTGGGCTTTGATTGACGGAAAAGAGGGAACCTTTTCCAGGGAAGAAATGCTGACCCTAATCCGTCATTATCTGGATTTTTCAAAGCTTACTCAAAGTGACCGTCCCATTTACTGTAGTGTGTCAAGGGTGCTTCCGGGGCGTAAGTATGCCGGAGAGTATAAGCGGCTGGATGGAAAGACCCAGTATGCCATTGAACAGATTCTGATGGCATCCTCTGCCTTACCGGTGATTCATGAGGCTGTGGATTACGAAGGTGTGTTATATCGGGATGGAGGACTGACGGATAATTGTCCCATTCAGCCTTTATATGAGCTTGGATTTCGGAAAATCATAGTCATTGGTCTCAGTGCAGAGATGAAGCAATTGGAGCAGAAGTATCCGGATGTGGAATTTCGCTCCATCTACCCAAGCCGTACACTTGGAAATCTTTTTGATGGTGTCTTGAATTTTCGTCAGATGTATATTGAGTTTGGAGAAAAGCTGGGATATAAGGATGGGCTTCGGATGTTCCGGGCTTATGAGCAGGGTGAAGCAGATATGGTAACCATGCAGCAGCTGGCAGAGCAGGATTTTCAGGAAATCATGGTGGATATGAAGCAGGCAGAGCTGCAATACCAGGTAGATTCCCATATGGATAAGCTGGATGGAATATTAAACCGGTATGGGATTGATTTATATGAGAGGAACAATACATGAAGGAACAGGGACAATTAGAAGCAAGTCGACAGTTAGAGATTATTGAACAGTGTAAAAAAAGAATACAACAGATTAGTGAGGAAGCAGGCCGGACGTTAACCTATCATATTTCAACCTTTGGCTGTCAGATGAATTTTAAGGATTCGGAAAAGCTGGCAGGCATTCTGGAGCAGTTAGGTTATCAGGAAGTTGATTCGGAGCAGGCGGACTTTGTGCTGCTGAATACCTGTACGGTTCGGGAAAATGCGAATCTGAAGGTATATGGGCATCTGGGTATGCTGAAATCCTATAAGAAGAAAAATCCTCATATGATCATAGCACTTTGTGGCTGTATGATGCAGGAAGAACTGGTAGTGGCAAAGCTAAAGGAAAGCTACCGTTTTGTGGATATTATCTTTGGAACCCACAATATCTATAAGCTGGCAGAACTGATCCAGACCCGTCTGGAATCGGACCGGATGGTGGTGGATCTGTGGAAGGATGCCAAAGAAATCGTAGAGGATTTGCCATCGGTGCGGAAATATTCCTTTAAGGCTGGAGTCAATATTATGTTTGGCTGCAATAACTTTTGCAGCTATTGCATCGTGCCCTATGTCCGGGGACGGGAACGGAGCCGGGAACCGGAGGATATCATTCATGAAATTGAGCAAATGGTATCCGAGGGTGTGGTTGAGGTCATGCTGCTGGGGCAGAATGTAAATTCCTATGGAAAGACATTGGAACAGCCTATTTCTTTTGCAGAGTTATTGCAGAAAGTAGAACAGATAGAAGGCTTGAAACGGATTCGGTTTATGACCTCTCATCCCAAGGATTTATCCGATGATTTGATTGCGGTAATGAAGAACTCGAAAAAAATCTGTAAGCATATGCATTTACCGGTGCAATCCGGCAGTACCCGATTGCTGGAGAAAATGAACCGCCGGTATACAAAAGAGCATTATCTGGCATTGGTGGACAAGCTGAAGACGGCAATCCCGGATATTTCCCTGACAACGGATATTATTGTAGGTTTTCCGGGGGAGACAGAGGAAGACTTTTTAGAGACCATAGATGTGGTGCGGAAAGCAGAGTATGACAGTGCCTATACCTTTATTTATTCCAAACGGACGGGAACTCCGGCAGCTGCCATGGAGGAACAGGTGCCGGAAGAAGTAGTGAAGGAACGATTCCAGCGGCTGCTGGATGTAGTTGCAGAATCCTCGGCAAAGCGGACCGGAAGACTGGAAGGGGAGACTGCAGAGGTATTGGTGGAAGGTGTCAGTGAACAGGATGCTTCCATGGTGACCGGACGATTGTCCAATAATCTGCTGGTGCATTTTCCGGGAACAGAGGAATTGGTTGGGTCTCTGGTTATGGTAAAGCTGGAGGAATCGAAAGGATTTTATTATATTGGAGCGAAAGTATAAATCGGGATAAGGGGAGAGAATAAAGAATGCATTTATTAAAAATTGCTCTGCTACAGATTACCCCTGGCAAGATATTAAAGGAAAATCTTGAAAAGGGAATCCAACATTGCAGAGCTGCAAAGGAATATGGTGCTGATATTGCATTGTTTCCGGAAATGTGGAGTAATGGATATAATATTTATGAC
>JAIECC010000271.1 GCA_029068665.1 Lachnospiraceae bacterium | reverse complement strand
ATCCAATACAAAGCACAGCCATCTTATACGTCCTACCGCTTTGATATCACCATAATACTCTGCATCCAGGGTATAGCAAAAGGGAGCAATCAGTGCCAGAAGCACCACAAGAATCACAATCCCCAGCAAAATCAATAACGTGATGCCCAGTACCTTCAATATAATTAATAAAACCTGTACCAAACCATCACCTCCTGACCTTACAGTCCCAGATAAGCCTCTATTTCAAAGCCGCCGGTATTCTGGTACACTTCATCTACAATCAGCCGCACCAGTTCATCTGCCTCATTCCTTGTTCTTGTTATTCCAATCACAATGACCGGATGCTCCAGATCTTCATAAACGGGCTGTCGCAGTTCCTCATATTCATATATTTCCAAAATTCCATCCTGGAATACCGGAAGGGTAATGCAATGCAGATTTGAAATGGATTTATTCCGATTCATTTTCCGCATGGTTGGCAGAATCCTCCGGTCCGGTATCCCCCGGACATACATTCGATTGTATAGCTTCATGGAAACTCCTGTCTGCTCCTTCATCCAACGGACATCATCCGTCTGACTCCATCATCTCATCAATTATGGCAGTAACGGCTTTTAACTCACTGTTATTGTTACAATGCTCCAATGCATAGTTCAGATAATCAGAGATTTCCTGCTGGCTGTTAAAGAATACCGGTACATTTCCCAATACCATTGCCATTCTGGCACGATTGATCAATTTATCCCGTGATTCAAAAGAACGACTGAATTCCTCTACCAGCTTGTCCCGTACCTGATTGATATAGATACTGTCTGCAATCTCCGGTTCCAGAGCATCCGGCTTCAAATCAATAAAAATACTATTGCAAAGAAGCTTGGAAATCAGATTCAGATCTGCATATTCCTCTAACAGGTCTAATTCCTTCAGCAGCTCCTGCTCACCGGACCATACATCGAATAACGCACCTTCTCCCTGCATCAGCCTCTCGGATAATGCTTCCGGTGCTCCTTCCAGGGCGAAAAAGCAATCCTCTGCCACCTCGGAAATCGGAGTATCATTTGCCATGGACTCCAAAACACATTCCAGTACTTTTGCAGCATAGCCCATTTCCTTTGTTTCTTCATCCACATAGATACCTGCTGTCATAACAGCATACAAATCATTTACAATCTCCTCCAGCATCAGATAATCTGTCACCAGCTTTTCAATATAATCCGCCGTATCTGCCAACTGTTTCATGGACGTGTTCCAGTCCTCCCGGGATAAATCCCGGTAATCTAACTGCTCAAGGGAGCTTAAGGTCTGAAATAACTCCGGATATTCTGTTTCAAATCCCTCCGGCTTGTACAGACCGGAGCAGGCACGTATGGTTTCAGCAAAATCATCTACGGTACTACATTCTGAGCCGATATAGATTTTCAGACTTTCATTTAATATATCATAAAAGCGGCTTTTTGTAATCCGGACCGGAAGCTGGGCCACCACCATCTGAATCTTACTGTTGACAACCATTTAATCATTAACCTGAAATAAAAAATGAAAAATCTTTCTGGCATAATAAACAAA
>JAIECC010000270.1 GCA_029068665.1 Lachnospiraceae bacterium | reverse complement strand
ATACAAGAGATATGAAGCAGATATCGGATGACAGGAAAAGAAGAATTGAAGGAGGAAATAACATGGGAATGACAATGACACAGAAGATTCTGGCAGCACATGCCGGCTTGGAATCTGTAGAAGCAGGACAATTAATAGAAGCAAATCTTGACATGGTATTAGGAAATGATGTAACCACTCCGGTTGCCATTCATGAGATGGAAAAATTCAAGCAGCAGGAGGTATTTGATAAGGATAAGATTGCAATGGTATTAGACCACTTTACGCCGAATAAGGATATTAAGAGTGCAGAGCATTGTAAGTGCGTAAGGGAATATGCCAATGCACATGACATTACCAACTTCTTTGATGTAGGAGAAATGGGAATCGAGCATGCCCTTCTTCCGGAAAAAGGTCTGGTAGTTGCAGGAAATGCGGTAATCGGTGCAGATTCTCATACCTGTACCTACGGAGCCTTGGGAGCATTTTCTACCGGTGTAGGAAGTACGGATATGGCGGCAGGTATGGCTACCGGCAAGGCATGGTTCAAGGTACCATCTGCCATTCGGTTTGTATTGACAGGAAAGCCGGCAAAATGGATCAGCGGCAAGGATATTATTCTGCACATTATCGGAACCATAGGTGTAGATGGTGCTTTATACAAGTCTATGGAATTTACCGGAGACGGTATTCAGTATCTTTCCATGGATGACCGGTTCACTATGGCAAATATGGCAATTGAAGCCGGTGGCAAGAATGGAATCTTCCCGGTGGATGATGTGACCATTGAATATATGAAGGAGCATTCCACCAAGGAATATACCGTATATGAGGCAGATGAAGATGCGGTTTACGATGAGACCTATACCATTGATTTATCTGCATTAAAACCAACGGTTGCGTTTCCGCATTTGCCGGAGAATACCAAAACCATTGATCAGGTTGGGGATATTAAGATCGATCAGGTTGTCATCGGTTCCTGTACCAATGGACATATTACGGATCTGCGGATTGCAGCAGAGATCATGAAGGGAAGAAAGATTGCAAAGGGTATGCGTGCCATTGTTATACCTGCCACCCAGACCATTTATTTACAGGCCATGGAGGAAGGATTGTTGAAAATCTTCATTGAAGCAGGTGCCATTGTCAGCACACCAACCTGTGGTCCGTGCTTAGGGGGACACATGGGTATTCTGGCAGCAGGTGAGCGGGCAGTTGCAACCACCAACCGGAACTTTGTAGGTCGTATGGGACATGTGGATTCTGAAATCTATCTGGCTTCTCCGGCAGTGGCAGCAGCATCTGCCATTACGGGAAAGATTTCCTGTCCATGTGAACTGGAATAGGATTTAGAAGAAGCTTACAGGCGATATGCCTGAATTGGAATATAGTATGTGGAAGCAGATGATTGATAAGGAGGAAACAAATCATGAAAGCACATGGAACGGTTCATAAATATGGAGATAACGTGGATACGGATGTTATTATTCCGGCACGGTATCTGAATTCTTCTGACCCGGCAGAGCTGGCAAAGAATTGCATGGAGGATATAGACCCTGATTTTGTTAAGCGGGTAAAACCGGGTGATATCATGGTGGCAAATAAGAATTTTGGCTGTGGTTCATCCAGAGAGCATGCACCTATTGCAATCAAGGCATCCGGAATCAGTTGCGTCATTGCAGAGACCTTTGCCAGAATTTTTTACCGGAATGCCATCAATATCGGTCTGCCGATTATCGAGTGCAAGGAAGCAGCAGATGAGATTCAGGCCGGAGATGAAGTGGAAATTGATTTTGACAGCGGTATGATCTATAACCGGACGAAGGGTACCGAATACAAGGGTCAGGCGTTTCCGGCATTTATGCAGGAAATTATTAAGGCAGAAGGTCTGGTGAACTATATTAATAATAAGTAGTAAGAATCAGAAGGAGCTTTTTCAGATGGGATGTATCTGAAAAAGCTCTTTTGAAAGGTGAGAATAGGAGAAGAGATTGACGAGTGTTTATTTTGTAAGACATGCACAGACGGATTACAGTAATCCGATTGATTCAGAAAGGAAGCTGACAGAAGAGGGAATGCAGGACCGGTATAAGGCCAGAGATTATCTGATTGCACAGAATCTGAAGCGGGAAAAGCTGCATATTTATTCCAGTTATTTTCAAAGAGCGGTAGATACGGTACAGCCCTTTGCTGACTATATGGAATTACCGATTCACCAGGTGGAGGAATTCCGGGAATGGTCCGTGATTGCACCGGAGGAGGATTATTATGCTGCCTGCCGACGGGCATGGAATGACTTTACCTACCGTCTGGAAGGGTGTGAAACCTTAGAAGAGGTACAGCAGCGAAACATTAGGAAATTACTGGAACTGGTCATGCTTTATCAGGATGAGACGATTATAATTGGCAGTCATGGAACTGCTTTAAGTACCATCATTCATTATTTTGATCAAAATTTTGGATATGAAGATTTAATACGGATTATGGATATCAAACCATGGAT
>JAIECC010000027.1 GCA_029068665.1 Lachnospiraceae bacterium | reverse complement strand
CCTGCTATACAATGCTTCGACTTGTATTTCTGGGCCTTTGGGCCTCAGTGATTACCCATACCACTACCCCTACCAAGCTGACCGATGGACTGGAGCAGGGATTTCACTGGCTAAATCGCTTCAAAGTTCCGGTACATGAGGTGGCAATGATGGTAAGCATCGCTTTGCGTTTTATACCGATTCTGATTGAGGAATTGGATAAGATAATGAAAGCCCAACAGGCCCGGTGTGCGGATTTTGAGAATGGAAATATCATAACCCGGTTAAAGAGCCTGTTTCCGGTTATTTTACCCATGTTCGTATCTGCAATCCGGCGGGCAAATGAACTGGCACTGGCAATGGAAGCCAGATGCTATCGGGGCGGTGAGGGCAGAACAAAAATGAAACCCCTGAAATATAAAGCAGTGGATGGGGCTGCATATGTCATATTGCTTTTTTATCTGGCAGGTATGGTTAGTATGGGATTTATAAGATAAAGGGCCGGCAATGAACTTGATGTTATAAGAAGATTTAGGAAGCTGACTTGTTTTGTGGGGCACCTTATCACTTACTTGCCACAAGGAATGGATGACTGATTCATGGTACGTATAGAAAGGAATTAATACAGGAATGAAGCGGGTAAAATTAATTGTAGCCTATGATGGAACGAATTACTGTGGCTGGCAGATTCAGCAAAATGGAATTACGGTAGAGGAAGTCCTGAATAAAACTATTTCTGAATTGCTGGGAGAAGAGGTGGCAGTGATTGGCGCCAGTCGGACGGATTCCGGTGTTCATGCCATGGGAAATGTGGCAGTATTTGATACTGAAAGCCGGATTCCGGCTGAAAAGATGAGTTTTGCTTTGAATCAGAGACTGCCGGAGGATATTCGGATTCAAAATTCCTGCGAAGTACCACTTGACTGGCATCCCAGATATTGTGATACGAGGAAAACTTATGAGTATCGAATATTAAATCGTAAATTTTCCGTTCCAACGGAACGATTGTATAGTCATTTCTTTTATTATCCGTTAAACGTGGAAAAAATGCAGGAAGCGGCAGAGTATCTGGTGGGGGAGCATGATTTTAAGAGCTTTTGTTCCGCAAGAAGTCAGGTAGAGAATACAGTCCGCACCATTTATTATTTGAAGGTGGAAAAGTCCGGAGACATGTTGACAATCCGGATTAACGGAAACGGATTTCTATACAATATGGTCCGCATTATAGTGGGAACCCTGATAAAAGTAGGAACCGGCATGTATCCGCCGGAGCATATGAAGGAAATCCTGGAGGCAAAAGACCGTCGAATGGCAGGTCCCAAAGCAGAAGCAAGAGGGTTGACGTTGCTTGAAATCGAATACCTGTAAAAAAATACGAAAAAGGTAAAATGACAGTCAAATGATGAAAATTGTGTGGAAAAACAGTCCTTTATCTGGATAAAACCCGGAGATATCCACAAAATTATCAACAATTCGTGGATAACTTTAGAAAATAATCAGCATTTTCTGTCTTAAAGTATCTATAAAATAGAGTGGTTTTACTTTATAATATTTTGTGGAATTTGAGAGGATGAGGAAGAATATGAAGAAAAGAATGGTTGCTTGTGTAATGATGGCAGGAATACTGTTGCTGACAGCGTGTAGAGGAGGTTCGGCTTCCGAAGGTAATGATAAAAACTCAGGCACAGATAAAGATATTCCGAACGAAAATATGGTTACTGCCGATGCCAATGATGGACAGATGTCAGGCATTCAATATACATGGCAGGAAATCACGGTTACATTACCAAGTGATTGGGAAGGCCGTTATGTAATCGAGGATTATGAAAATGGCTTTTCGATTTATCAGAAGGCTTCTCATGAGGAAATAGCCCAATCAGGATTTATCTGCGGCTATTATCGCACGAAGGAATATATGGATTATGGTATGGGTGAGACGATGATTGCCTATGCAGATGATGGAATGCTTTACTATCTGATGCAGCCAACAGATGTTGATTGTGCCACAGAAGAAGAGGATATAATAAGTGAGTATATTACTATGTGCGGACAGGTGGCAGAACTGAATGCTTCTTTACAAATCACAGCTTCCGGTATCCATTATGATGCAGAGGAATATGTACTTGCCATTAGCAGTATTTGTCCGTTGAATGAGGAGCTGTTGGAGCATTTATCGGACAATGATCTGTGGATTGCTAAAAATGAGATATATGCCAGACATGGCAGACAGTTCAAAAACGAATATCTTCAGCAATATTTTAACCGTTGTACCTGGTATGAGGGAACCATACCGGCAGAGCAGTTTGAGGAAAGCACATTAAGCCAGATTGAAAAGGATAATATAGAACGCCTGGAGGCTGCTAAAAAGGAATATGCCAGCCGACATCCATATCCGAAGGAATATTCGGCATCCGATACTGTCTTTGAGGATTTGTCGGGAGATGGCACACCGAATCAAATCAGTTATCGGGTGACAGAGCGGGAGAATGGGCAATATCAATGCGAAGTTATTATAGATGGGGAAACGTTTGTTTTAAGTGATCTTGGATAT
>JAIECC010000269.1 GCA_029068665.1 Lachnospiraceae bacterium | reverse complement strand
GAATGGAATTATTATCAATCTTTGAATATAGCGATAATTCATTAATCAATGCATCCATTTCATTTGCTTTATTATAAATGGTTCGAATGTACCGGTCTATTTTTTCCGGTGTATCTGCAACACCATCCATGATTCCTTCTACATAACCCTTGATTGCCGTAATAGGCGTTTTCAGATCATGGGAAATATTACTAATCAACTCTCTGTTTTCCTGTTCATAGCGCATACGGTCATCTACGGATTCTTTTAATTTTACACGCATTTCATTGAAGGATTGACACACCTGCCCAATTTCATCATCTGACAGCACTTCTACATCCTCCTCCAGATTTCCCTCTTTAATCCGCTCCGTTCCCTCCTGCAAAAGCTTTAAAGGGCGAACAAACATCCAGTAGATATACAGGGATGTAAATCCGCTGACCATCATTAGAACACCAATCAGCATTACCATGATTTCCACAAGAATACGCTTCATATTTCGAACCAGTGTATCCGTGTAGGTAATAACAAATACGGAACCGGTTCTCCCATCCTGCAAAATAAAATCCTGCTGACGCAGAAAAAAAGAATCCGGTGCATCTACAAATAATCCGCCTTCAATCTGATTATTATCTCCATAAGCCGGTAATAATTTCTCTAATTCCGTTGTTTCTTCCTGTCCTTTATAGTAGATTTCCTCTTCAATCCGCACTAAAAAAAACGCATTGCTTTTTTCCAACCGGTTATTTAGTTTTTCCAGATAATCTGTATCCAGCAGCTGATCCGGGTCTGCCTCCACCTCCTGCTGAAGCTCTGCAAAGATTTCTTCTGCAACTTCATTCATAGTCAGCATTGGATTTGCATAGGATTCCAGACCCCCGCCATTCCCGGTGCCAAATACATTTTTTAAATAAATCCGTCCAAATACAAGGGTTCCAAAGATTATGATCACAAAAGGAATCAATACCAGAGGAATCACCAGCATTTTAACCTTATCTGCTATTTTCATAGGCAATACCTTCCTTTATCTTTTCAAAGTATAGCATATGCCTTTCTGATTGTATCTGAAAAAAGATATTTTTTATGAAGTTTTTATAGTTTTTCCATTTTAAGGGTTAAGTATTTGAAAATAATTCCGATATAAAAGACAACGAAACCTATTTTTAGCAGGGATGCTAAAAAGTCGTCAGATTCCATTTGGAATCGGATCAAACTACCAAGGAGGGTGATAATATGATTAATGGAGTTTCTAACTCTACTTACACTGCACCTACAACCAATACGACAGCTGCAACTACAGCTGCTTCCAGTGCAGTGGAAACCAAGGCAGATGATACCGCTGTTGTATATGAGAAGAGTTCATCTGCTAAGAGTAGCAAGAAGTCAAATTCTGCTATTATTGCAAAGTTACAGGCAGATTCTGATGCAAGACTTTCTTCTTTGAAGAGCTTAGTAGAAAAGGTAATAACCAAGCAGGGAAGTACCTATGCATCAGCAAATTCTTCTGACATTATGAACAATTCTGCATTCTGGAATGCAATTCGCACCGGTAACTTTACCGTAGATGCAGAAACTGCAGCTCAGGCTAAAGCTGATATTGCAGAAGATGGTTACTGGGGTGTTAAGCAGACTTCCGACCGTTTAGTAGAATTTGCTAAGGCTGCAGCCGGTGGCGACAGCAGCAAGATTGAGAAGATGCGTAAGGCAATCCAGAAGGGCTTTGATGCCGCTAAGAAGCTTTGGGGCGGTGAACTTCCTGGAATTTCTAAGGATACTTACGATGCTACCATGAAGAAGTTAGATCAGTGGGCAGAGGAAGCCGGAGTAGCAACAGAATAATAAGTTTGGCATAATTTATGTCGAATTATGAAGAGACTGTTAAAATGACAGTCTCTTTTTCTTGGAATTTATCCTTCTTCCATTAATCGCTGGATTTGATTCAGGG
>JAIECC010000268.1 GCA_029068665.1 Lachnospiraceae bacterium | reverse complement strand
GTTTATTTATATACCTATTTCCTGGTTTAAGAAAAAGAAAGCATCGTCAATGCCATGTCAGATAGACCACAAATATGCTGCTTTAATCTGTGCCCGGAATGAAGCATCTGTAATTGGTGATTTAATTGACAGCCTGCACCGTCAGACTTATAATGCCAGACAATTGCATATTTTTGTACTGGCTGATAACTGCACCGATGATACCGCCAGAATCGCACGGAAAAAGGGAGCAGTTGTATATGAGCGTTTTAACAAAGAGTATGTTGGAAAGGGGTATGCGCTTTCTGCATTGCTCCGACATCTGAAACAAGATTATCCGGAAGGATTTGATGGTTATTTTGTATTTGATGCGGATAATATTTTAGCAGATGATTATATAGAACAGATGAACCGGACCTTTTCAGAGGGACATGACATCGTTACCAGCTACCGGAACAGTAAGAACTATGGAGATAACTGGATTAGTGCAGGATATGGCTTATGGTTTCTTCGGGAAAGCCGTTATCTGAGTCAGGCCAGAAGCCTGCTGGGGGTGAGCTGCTCTGTATCGGGAACCGGATTTATGTTCAGCCGGCGGGTTGCAGAAGAGATTGGTGAATGGCCATTCCATACGTTGACAGAGGATATTGAGTTTTCCGTTGATCAGATTGTAAAGGGACGGAAGATTGCTTACTGCAGGGAGGCGGAGCTGTTTGACGAGCAGCCGGTGAAGTTCTCACAGTCCTGGTGGCAGAGAATGCGTTGGTCAAAGGGGTATCTGCAAGTGCTGCAGATTTATGGCGGAAAGTTGTTAAAAGGTGCTGCTAAGGGAAGCTTTTCCTGCATGGATGTTTCCCTGAACATTATGCCGGCCTATATACTGTCCATGCTGTCCATCGTATGTAATGTAACCCTGACTGTACTGGGAGCAATTAATGGAAATGATATGCAGGTGGTATTGTGGTCCGTGCTTCAATTGATAGGAAATATGTATTTTACGTTGTTTGTTGTAGGTGGTATTACGACAATCAGTGAGTGGAAGCATATTCAGGCATCTACATTACATAAGATATTGTATGCCTTTACCTTCCCTTTGTTCATGCTGACCTATATTCCAATCTCCGCATGTGTTTGGTTCTGCAAAGTAGAGTGGAGACCGATTGTTCATTCCAGGTCTGGCGTAAAGATATACCGTCGGATGAAAACGGCAGTGAATCAGGAAAATTAGATGAATATTTGCATAGACACATATGCTTATAAAAGTATGAGTATGTGTGTCTATTTTTATGTTCAAATTTATTATGAATTTGAAGGAATAAATAAACTTATTGGTATGGCAGAGAGTTGTATAATATCGCATACATACAATTGGTATATTGTCGAAATGTGTAGAACTGTAGTTGTAGAAAAATGGAGAAAAGATGTTGTACAATAATATATAATAG
>JAIECC010000267.1 GCA_029068665.1 Lachnospiraceae bacterium | reverse complement strand
AAGAAAAGACAGAAAAGCAGGAAGAGGGGGCTGTGGAGCTGATTACCTGTTCCTCTTGTAAAAAGGAGATTTCTTCTTATGCAATGAAGAAGAATCTGTTTGTATGCCCGGAGTGCGGTGCCCATAATAAGATTTCAGCAGCCCGCCGGATGCGGAGTATGGTTGATCCGGGAACTTTCCGGAAATTAAAATGCAAGGTGCCTTTTGTAAATCCACTGGATTACCCAGATTATGAAGATAAGGTCGGGAAGCTTCAGGAAAAGACCGGATTAGAGGAAGGTGTATTGATCGGTGTCGGTGAAATTCTTGGACAGAAGGCCATGATTGCCGTTATGGGTAGTGAGTTCTTAATGGGAAGTATGGGAATCGCCGTAGGCGAGAAGGTGACTTATGCATTTGAAGTGGCAGATAAGAACAAGCTTCCTGTGGTTATGTTTACTGCCAGTGGCGGAGCGAGAATGCAGGAAGGTATCCTTTCTTTAATGCAGATGGCAAAGACCAGTGCGGCAGTGCAGCGATTTAGCGAGCATGGCGGCCTGTATGTGGTCTGTCTGACCCATCCTACAACCGGTGGTGTCAGCGCCAGCTTTGCAACTTTAGGTGATATTACTTTGGCAGAGCCGGGTGCCCTGATTGGATTTGCAGGGCCACGGGTGATTGAACAGACCATCGGACAGAAGCTTCCGGAAGGCTTTCAGAGAGCAGAGTATCTGGAAAGTCATGGATTTGTTGACCAGATTGTACCGCGGAATGAAATGCGGGAGGTCGTTGGTCAGATATTGAAGCTTCATGAAAGAAAGAGGTGGACATTATGATTCGAGAGATTGATGAACGAATTCAGGATATTGATAGTGAAATTGAAGAATTATCTGCAAAAACGGATGATTATGCGGCAGATGTCAGAGTAAAGGAGTTAAAATCCGAGCGGAAGAAGCTCCTGCACCAATGCAGTGATTTGACTCCGGCGGATAAGGTGTATCTTGCCAGACATAAGAAGCGTCCCAAAATAGATGATTATATTAATGCGTTGTTTGATGATTTCTTTATCCAGCGCGGAGATTTTCTGAGCAAGGAAGACAAGAGTATCTACGGTGGTATCGGCATGTTCCATGGTACGCCGGTTACGGTACTGGGACATCGAAAAGGCAGAAATATTAATGAAAATATGGAATTTAACTTCGGAATGCCGGAACCGGAGGGATATCGGAAGGCACTTCGCATGATGAAGCAGGCAGAGAAATTCGGCCGGCCGGTCATTACCTTTATTGATACACCGGGTGCCTATCCGGGTCTGGAGGCAGAAGAGCATGGACAGGCCAATGCCATTGCAAGAAATCTGGCAGAAATGAGTTCCCTGAAGGTTCCGATTATTGCAATTGTAACCGGCGAGGGAAGCAGCGGCGGTGCACTGGCAATCGGCGTGGCAAATTCTGTATTGATGCTGGAGCATGCAGTTTATTCCGTTTTATC
>JAIECC010000266.1 GCA_029068665.1 Lachnospiraceae bacterium | reverse complement strand
GGTATCGTAGCTTATTTAACATGGATTGGCTTATTAATTGCTTTTTTAGCAGGTGATAAGGAAGGTGCAAAGTTCCACATTAATCAGGCATTGGTGATTCTTTTATTTGGAATTGCAGGTGGAATTGTAGCAGTAATTCCTGTTGTAGGCACGATTATTGGTGGACTTTGGTCTCTTTTCATGCTGGTATGCTGGGTTATGGGATTCATTGCAGCAATTAAAGAAGAAGAGAATGAAGTACCGTTGATTGGTAAGATTCGTATTATTAAGTAGTTCATACAAGTGTGTAGGTGACTATAAGAAAAGCACTGCCTGTAAACAGGCGGTGCTTTTTTATGTCAACGTATGTGGTCCCACCGGTTGATTTTGATGAGGGCAAGTTGACATCCTGATACAGGAATGCTATAGTACAAATATGATAATTGAGAGGAGTGTTAGGAAGGATGAATTCTAAAACAGCAAGGATATTTTGTTTTATTCCGGTAGCACAGTTGGTTTTCTGGCTGGTTGCATTCTTTAGTTATTCAGACAGAAAGGAGATTAGCTCCAGTCTGACACAGGGATTGATTTTAGTGATTTGTGGTTTCATTCCTGCGGTGGGAACATTAATTATGCTGATATTTGATATCATGGCACTGATTAAGATTTCCCAGGAGGATGCTGATCCGGAGCTTCCGATTATTGGCGGACTGAACTGGTTTGATAAATAATCCAAAATGACTTACAGATGAGGCGGAGCATTTGATGCTTCGCTTTGTTTGTTTTGGAACAAGAGTCCTGTCTGCAAATGGTTTCAGCCGTTGACAGCGCCGGGAAGAGGATTTATAGTTATTAGTGATTTAATGGGAGGTATTTTATCATGAGTGATATTCTTGATACGAACGAAATTTCCATGGAGGAAGAAGATATTAATGCCAATAAGGTATATGGTATATTAAGTTATATTGGGTTTTTGTTTATTATTCCTTTGCTGGCAGCAAAGGATTCCAGATTTGCAAAGTTCCATGCCAATCAGGGGCTGGTTGTTTTTCTGGCACAGATGATTATCAATGTGGCAAGCACCACTGTATGTGCATTGCTGAGTGCCATTAATTTAGGGGCTATGGCAGCGGTGGTGGCTCCTCTGGTTTCGCTGGTAAGCCTTGCATTGTCCGTAATCGGAATTATCAATGCGGCTCAGGGAAAGGCAAAGGAAATACCGGTTATTGGTAAATTTCATATACTGGACAGTGAGAATAAGCAGGAATAATGATAAAGGAGAAGCTGCAGACAAATGAGTAATAAAAAATCAACGGTGAAATTAAAGCAAAAGATCAATCCTTATCAGGGAAGTGCGATAGAGCAGCTGCGAAGGGTGGAAAAGCAGGCATTTGTGGCATGTATAGCAGCAGTGGCGGGATTTCCTATGGCATTTATCGGCTTTGGTATGATATTAGGTATTGTCGGACTGGTTCTGGGGATTAAGGCAAAGCGTCCGGATGGAAGGCGCCCGGCAGGAGCGATTGCCGCTATCATATTTGGTATTTTAAGCATTATTGTGGGAATTCCGGGCTGGCTCATTATCTATGGCACCTATATTAATCCCGGCTCTGAATTCATACAGAATCTGGTAAATACAATTTGGGGTATGGAGAATC
>JAIECC010000265.1 GCA_029068665.1 Lachnospiraceae bacterium | reverse complement strand
GTTGGTGCTTATCGCGATATGATGCTGGCTTTTTTGGAAGCAAACAGTAAAAAGAATCTGGAACGTCTGAATAAGGAAATGCCGATTTTGTTAATGGCAGGAGATAAGGACCCGGTTGGTAATTTTGGACGGGGACCGAAACGCCTGTACAAGATATATAAAGCATTGGATTTAGAATGCAGAATTCGTATTTATAAGGATAACCGGCATGAACTGATTCACGATTCTGACCGAAAACAGGTCTATAAGGATTTGATTAAGTGGTTGAATTACTATGTGGATAAAAAAGCATGATTCCAATTTGGCAGGGATCAAAGGAAGACGGAATAGATACGACAGAGTAGGTTTGAGGATAAAGAATGGCACAAACAGGATATAAAAAGTGGATTATAATAGTAGGGATAGAGCTTGTTTTATTGGCAGTGATTCTGGCGGGAATCAGCCTTACCAGAAGTCATTCCAAAGGGCTTGCTTTTGAAATCGGACAGGAAAAGCGCATGAGTCTTGGCAATGCAGCGATTTTAAGTATTGCAGACCGTACTTATTGGAATTTTGTAAATCATAGGTTTATTCTGGTATATGATGAAGAAGGAACCTTACAATGGGTAAAAATCGACAATAACTTTGGAAGAAATGATTATGATTTTGATTCTACTCTGGTAGATGAAGGGTATTTTAAGTATTACACAGAGGATGGTCAGATTGCATCTTCTGTAGGAATTGATGTATCAAAGTTTCAGGGCACCATTAACTGGGCACAGGTAAAAGCGGCAGGGGTGGATTTTGCTTTTATTCGGGTAGGATACCGGGGCTATGGAAACGGTGCGATCCGACTGGATGAAACCTTTGATTATAATGTAACAGAGGCGTTAAGAAATGATCTGAATGTTGGTGTTTATTTCTATTCTCAGGCTGTCTCTTATGAAGAAGGGGTAGAAGAGGCTCAATTTGTATTGAATCATATTAAGCCGTATAATATTAATCTGCCCATTGTACTGGATACGGAAGATGCGGAGGATACAGATGCCAGGACCAATGGATTAACACCCCAGCAGCGTTCAGAGGCCTGTCGGGGATTCTTAGAAACCATTCAGGCATCCGGACATGAAACGATGGTTTATGCAAATCTCCGCTGGATTGCATTGGATTTGGATCTGACACAGCTATATGGATATGATATCTGGTTTGCACAGTATGCCAATGAACCAAGGCTGCCCTATGAATTTCAGATATGGCAGTATACGGCAGAGGGGACGGTGCCGGGCATCAGCCAGCCGGTGGATTTGAATATTGGATTTGATTTTTACGGAAAATCACAATAATAAAAAAGCCTGAAACCAATCTATGGTTTCAGGTTTTTTATAGTAGCGGAAGGGAGATTTGAACTCTCGACACCACGGGTATGAACCGTGTGCTCTAGCCAACTGAGCTATTC
>JAIECC010000264.1 GCA_029068665.1 Lachnospiraceae bacterium | reverse complement strand
GATTATGATACAATATTAGAATTATCCTATAATGATGGCATTTTAAAGATTATATTGTTGGATGAAGGCATTTCAATCGTAACATTTAAAAGCGAGAATGTTACATATTTCCATTGATATGTTCATAATAGCTGAAAAAATTGAAGTCCTGAAAAATTAGTAGAATATTCAATCCTCCTATGCTATAATATTCCACGATTATGGGCATTTATGTCCGGCTACGAAAGAACAGGAGTATTTGTCATGCAGTTATGCAGTTTATCAAGTGGAAGCAGTGGTAATTGTATTTATGTGGGAACGGAGCAAACCCATTTGCTGGTAGACACTGGTGTAAGTAAGAAACGAATCGTGGATGAGCTTCATGCCATTGATATGGACCCGGAGGATATTCAGGGGATTCTGATTACTCATGAGCATTCTGACCATATTCAGGGGCTGGGTGTCTTTACCCGAAAATACTCTGTACCGGTCTACGGTACCAAAGCCACCTTAAATGCCATTCGCAATACAGCTTCCTTAGGTGAATTGGATACGGAACAGTTTATTGAAATCCAACCGGACATTCCATTTCAGATTCAGGATATGACAGTAGAAGCTTCCAGTACCTGGCATGATGCTGCAGATCCGGTATGCTATCAATTTTACCATAAAGGCCACAAGGCAAGTATCTGCACGGATTTAGGGGATTATAATGATTATCTGGTACATAAGCTTTCAGATTCGGATTTACTGTTTATTGAATCCAATCATGATGTGAATATGCTGCTGGTAGGACCATATACCTATCCCTTAAAGCAGAGAATTCTGGGGGATCACGGACATCTGTCCAATGAGCGGTCCGGTCAGTTTATCAAGGAATTATTAAATGACCATATTCGGGGGATTATGCTGGGGCATTTAAGCAAGGAAAATAATATTGCAGAGCTGGCTTATGAAACCGTTGCCCAAATTCTGCGGGAGAATCCGTTCTCCAGTGATATCCGGGATTTTCATTTGCAGGTGGCAAATCGTTCCAACCATTCCGCAATACTTTGTACAGACTGATTTTTATTATAGTCAGCCATCGTAATTGATAGGACTTATACTGAACCGAATTTCCATCGGCATTCAGCAAATTATAGAATAAGTGAGGATAAGATCATGAGTAAAGCAGTGATTACAGTTGTAGGAAAAGATACCGTTGGCATCATAGCAAAGGTTTGTACCTATCTTGCCAACAATCAGGTGAATATATTGGATATTTCCCAAACCATCGTACAGGATTACTTTAATATGATGATGATTGTAGATACCAATCAATCCTTAAAAGAGTTCAAAACATTGTCGGAAGAGCTGGTACAGATCGGGGAAGAAATCGGTGTTGTCATCCACCTGCAGCGGGAGGACATTTTCAACATGATGCACCGAATTTGAATTGCATCATGAAACAAAACAAT
>JAIECC010000263.1 GCA_029068665.1 Lachnospiraceae bacterium | reverse complement strand
GTACATGGTAGCGCCCATTCTGCGGGACAACGTGATTTTCCAGACCTTCAATCTGAATTCCATTTTTCTCTGCATAATCCCATAAAGCAGCATGAATCGCTTCTTCTGCCAGCAGAGAACAATGAACCTTCACTGGCGGAAGTCCGTCTAATGCTTCCATAACTGCCTGATTCGTTACCTTCAATGCCTCCTGTACGGTCTTTCCTTTTACCAACTCGGTTGCCATACTGCTGGTAGCCACTGCCGCCCCGCAGCCAAAGGTCTTGAACTTTGCTTCCTGAATCACATCATTTTCATCAATATCCAGATAGATGCGCATAATATCACCGCATTTCGCATTTCCTACCGTGCCAACTCCGCTTGGATTTTCAATTTCACCTACGTTCCTGGGATTACTGAAATGATCCATTACTTTTTCACTATACATATTTCATTACCACCTTTCCTTGCCCTTTCATCAGGCATTTATACATTTCTACTAATCCTTTTTGACATCCTGCTTTTTTATAAAATCTTCGTATAATGGTGACATATCCCGCAAACGCTGAAGTATCTTCTTTAACTGCTCCAGGGTAAAATCAATCTCTTCCCGGGTTGTTTCTTCTGATAAAGTCAGCCGCAAAGAACCGTGAGCAATCTCATGTGGAAGACCGATTGCCAGCAATACATGGGAAGGGTCTAAGGAGCCGGAAGTACAGGCCGAACCACTGGAACCACAGATACCATTCTGATCCAGAAGAATCAGCAGGGATTCCCCTTCAATAAATCGGAAACAGAAATTCGCATTATTGGGTAATCGCTGGACCGGATCTCCATTTAATCTGGTATATGGGATTTCATTCATGACACGGGTAATCAGATAATCTCTCAGTTCTGTTTCATAGGCTGCCCGCTCCTCCATTCTGTCAAATGCCAGCACTGCCGCCTTTCCAAATCCTACAATGCCCGGCACGTTCAGAGTTCCTGCCCGGCGATTTCGTTCCTGAGCACCACCATGAATCAGGGAACGGATCTTTACGCCCTTTCGAATATACAGTATACCGATTCCCTTGGGACCATTTACCTTATGTCCACTGGCAGAAAGCATATCAATATTCATTTTCTCAACATCAATCGGAAGGTGTCCATATGCCTGTACTGCATCTGTATGGAACAGAACCCCATGTGCTTTCGCAATTCTACCGATTTCTTCCAAGGGCTGTATCGTGCCAATTTCATTGTTGGCAGCCATAACAGAAATCAATATGGTATCCGGACGTATAGCGGCTTCCAATTCTTCCAGTCTTACCACACCACTCTCATCCACATCCACATATGTCACTTCAAAGCCCTGCCTTTCCAAATATTCGGCAGTATGCAGAATTGCATGATGTTCTATTTTAGTGGTAATGATATGCATTCCTTTATTTCGATAGGCTTCTGCCGTTGCTTTTAGTGCCCAATTGTCTGACTCACTGCCGCCACCGGTAAAATATATTTCTTCCGGCCTGGCATGAATACCTTCTGCCAGAACCCTTCTTGCCTGATCTACAGCTTCCTTTGCTGTATCAGCAAAGCTGTAAACGGAAGCCGGATTGCCATAATTCTCTGTTAAAAACGGCAGCATGGCCTCTGCGACTTCCGGGTATACCCGGGTAGTTGCAGCATTATCTAAATAAATTTGTTTCTTCATAACCATCCTCTTTTCCTAGTATTTTACTATGATTAATAATTATACCTTATTAAT
>JAIECC010000262.1 GCA_029068665.1 Lachnospiraceae bacterium | reverse complement strand
GTATAAAGGCAATTCGCTTGTATACTGCTTTTAGTAGCATATGGAGGGACAAGTGATGGGAAGGAATCGTTTGGAAAAAGAAAAAATATTGTGTGGTCTTTTGGGGGAGCGTGAGCAAAGTTCATTGGTTTTAGATCTTGATAGTTTTTTTCTGTTGAAGAAAAACGGAATTTTTGATGCGGAAGTCATGTTACAGCTTCAGTCAGACGTAGAAGCTCTAATTGGGGACGGATGTTTTGCATTGGTTGATAAGGACGAGGTAAACGCTTTTGCTATGGAAAAAGACGGAATACCCATAATTACCCTATATGCCGGTGCGATTAAAAAGATACTTAACGTTGCCAGTGTTTTGATGCTGAGTGATGCTTTTCTTCCGGGTGTAGGTAACATGGCGGCATGTTACCATGATATTCCTTTTGATATGCAAATCATGAAAACAGATAGTGAGAATGACTCTGCATTAACAATGACAGTTTCTGGAGATTCTTGCAGGGAAAATGTAGGGTATATGATTGCCTGTTTGGCAATTCACTTTGTCGTCTACCATGAGGTAGGGCATCATAAGAAAGGACACGTTAAAAGACTGAAAGAAAAATATAACCTTTTTTATAGTGAGACTCCATATACATGGATTTCTAACGAATATCTTGAAGAAAGGAAACAGATGGAGATGGAGGCGGATATGTATGCCGCTGATATGCTCATTGAAAAAATAGACAGCCTGATGCCGCGTTGGGGCAAATACCTAGACATGGACGTTACTTATTCTGAGATGCTTCAGCTCATTGTGCCGGCTTTGGTCATTGTAAAAGAAAACCTGCCGACAGTAATAGTGGATGTAAAAAAAATTGAAAAAGGATATTATCTGCCCAATATAATCAGAATCTCTATTATTATTATGGTAATGACAAATCAGCCTCATATTAAAAAAATTGTGTATCCTGATATTTTGGAATTATTTAAGGAAGATGAGGAATTAAGGAGGCAGTTTGAATCATTATACCGAACAAAAGCTTTTGATGATAATTCTCAGCTGACCAAGGAAGCATATGAAAAATTCTACTCATTAATGATTGTAAATATAGAACAGTTATATGCTGATATTTTCGTAGGGAATCATTTAAATACGACGTTTTTATCCGACATAAAGGCAATAAACTGGTTTCTTTACCAATACAAATAATTTTGACACTGGAAAACTTTCTCCCACAAACTGATGACAAGAAAAAAGCACATATTACTGATGACATGACTGCCAAGCCAGTAAGGAGAAAACAGGCAATGTGCAGCCTATCGGGAAATGAAAATCAAATCATTGCTTTATGATGAACAAATTTAGGTTATTTTTTTGTCCCATACTTGACACCAGCGTTTCCAAATTACTGGAGCACTATGCCTATGGCAGTGTTTACGTTTTTGGAGCGTTTTGATTTTAGTGGAAAAACGATTAAGCCCTTCTGCACCCATGAAGGAAGCGAGATGGGGAGCAGTGAGCGTGATATCCGAAGCTTGTGTCCGGATGCAAAGGTTGAAAAGGGTCTTGCCATTCACGGCGGCAGCGTGAATCGTTCCCGAAAAGACATTGAAAAATGGATTGGATAATGTATATCAATTGAAATAAAATGGACAGATAAAAGGAGGAATCATTTATGGAAGGGAAAGAAATGAGTGTATTTTCCACAGGAAACCCCAATGATGCATTTGCAAAGTATTTTATTGGTCAGAGCTATCTGAATATGCTCTCTACGGAGCAGGTAGTAATCGGAAATGTAACCTTTGAGCCCGGATGCCGGAACAACTGGCATATACACCATGCCGATCAGGGAGGCGGACAAATGCTTCTTGTAACAGCCGGAGAAGGCTGGTATCAGGAATGGAACCAAAAGCCAAGAAAGTTAAAGCCGGGAGATGTGGTTCATATTCCGGCAGGTGTGAAGCATTGGCATGGAGCTGCAGCGGATGCCTGGTTCCAGCATCTGGCAATTGAAGTACCAGGAGAGAATTGCAAAACGGAATGGTGTGAACCGGTAGAGGACAGTGAATATCAGAAATTAGAAAATGAAATATAGAAAGGCAGGGTGATTTATTATGGAATATATTACATTAAATAACGGGATAAAAATGCCAATACTGGGCTATGGTGTCTATCAGGTTGACCCGGCTGAGGCAGAGCGGTGCGTTCTTGATGCCATCAGCGCAGGCTATCGTTCTATAGATACGGCACAGGCTTATGCAAATGAAGAGGGAGTGGGAAATGCCATTGCAAAATGCGGTGTTCCCCGTGAAGAGCTTTTTATAACAACGAAAGTATGGATTAGTAATGCAGGCTACGAAAAGGCAAAGGCATCCATTGAGGAATCCCTGCGCAAGCTGCAAACAACTTATATTGATCTGCTGCTGATTCATCAGCCTTTTGGTGATTATTATGGAACTTACCGGGCAATGGAGGAGGCATATAAGGCTGGAAAGGTAAAGGCAATCGGGGTATCCAATTTTTATCCTGACCGGTTACTGGATATCCATCATTTTGCGGAGGTAAAGCCGGCAGTCAACCAGGTAGAGACTCATGTATTCTGCCAGCAGAAACTTGCGAAAGAATATATGAATAAGAATGGGATACAGATTGAGTCCTGGGGACCTTTTGCTGAGGGAAAAAATGATTATTTTAATAATCCGGTATTAAAAGAGATTGGGACAGCACATGGCAAGTCTGCAGCCCAGGTTGCTTTACGGTTTCTGATTCAGAGCGGCGTGGTGGTGATTCCGAAGTCTACCCATAAGGAGAGAATGGAAGAGAACTTCAACGTTTTTGATTTTGAACTGACAGAGAATGAGATGAATAAGATAGAGGCACTGGATAGTGGAGAGAGTCTGTTCTTTTCGCATTATGATCCAAAAACAGTAGAGTGGTTTATGACACTGGTATAAGAAGAGAAGTTTTATAAATATGCCAGAAGGCTGGTTGAATTGGGAAGACGGTTAACGAGAAGGAAAATGAATTTTGTGGTGTAATATCTGTGAATCTGTTAATAATGATAATAGATTGGAGGCCACAGAGGTGCAGAATAAAATATGGGAACAGGTTGGGGGGATATTAAACCGGCTTCGCTGAGAAAATGTAGCAAGGGACACCGCAGTAGAGGTACCAGGATACAAAGAAATGCAGGATGAAATAGAAAGTATGCATGCAAGATGTGAGACATTGGTACATCAACTGCCGCAGGAGAGTCAGCAGGTACTTCTGGAATGGATGATGAAATTGGAAGATATGAACTTTTTGGAAGGTCAGAAGGCATACTGCCAGGGATATGTAGACTGTATCCTTTTATTAAGTGGTATGGGACTTCTCCGACAGGACCTGTCTTCAGAAGAACTTATGAAAAAAATAAATCAGTAAAAGAGGCTCATTTTTGTATGGAAACTTTCATGCAGGAATGAGCCTCTTAAATGTAGAGAAATAATGGAAGCACTGACAGAATTCTGTACTTATTAATTATTTTGTTTCCGAGAGTGTATCGTTTACAGACAATAATGCTTCTGTAGTAGCTAGAATGACTTGGAGCTGTCCTTCATTACATTGGGATAGTAAACGCTCTATTTTCTGATATGTACTTTCTGTCAGGTTTCGGTTAGGGTAGATTACTGTATCTGCTGACAGATTGAAATAGCGTATGACTTTTTCAAATACTTCATAGCTTGGATTATTCCGGAAACGTTCCAGATCTTTTAGATAAGGTAATGAAATATCCAATATTTCTGCTAATTCAGCCTGAGTAAGCTTTTGATTCATACGTGCATTTTTCAGTACAATACCAAACTGCTTTGGATGATAAGTCATGATATCGCCTCCTTGTAAAGTATGCTGGCATCATACTCCAAGATAGGAACAGAATAGAGTAATTGTACTGAAGTAGGATATAAGTGTACTCAAATTAGGGAGAAGAGAATATCAATACCATGGATTCCAAAGGGGAGGTGCCGCTGACCAACATGGTATCACTGGAAAAGCAGGAAAGCCAGTCCTTAAGCCAGAATGTGAAGCTTGGTCTTGCAGTACCGCTATTAGTAGGGGATTGTGCAGGTGCAGGGGGAGATGTTGCGGAGGGCAAACCTCTACAGCAGGGCAAAAAAAGAAAGAAACGGGTCTGTAGCAGCAAGTACGCTTTATCAAGCATTGTTTAACACTCCAAATATGGGGATATTTACCGCTAGATTGCATGGAAGAATAGTAGGAAACATTCTGCGGTCTGGCGGTGTTGTACCTAAGTAGAGCATGGATCAAAGAAATGTGATGCACCGACTGTTCAGGAATCGGATTTGCGGGATGCAGTGGTAAAGGTAATCAAGGAAGTGTTGGGTGTAAAGGATGTATTCCTGTCTGTATTGAAAGAGAATATTAGAGAGGTGTCGGAGAGTGGAAGTGGGGAGCAGATTGCAAAGATTGACCATAAGCTAAAAGAACTGTGGCAGGAGCTTTTGCGATTAGCAAATGGTAAAAAGAAATATGGGGATGTTTCGGATGAGATTCATAAACTGAGGGAGCAGCGGCAGTGTGTTCTGACACAGGATGCAGAGGGGAATGATAGGCAGCAGAGGATTGGAGAAATGAGGGATTCTTAGAGAAATAGATAAAAGAGCCACTGGCATATGATGAGCGGTTGGTTCGGAGGCTGGTAGAGAAAATTACGGTGTATGAGAATAGATTGAAGGTGGAATTCAAGTCGGGATTGGAAATAGATGTGGAAGGATAAAACTAAGGAACAACTAAATGCCTTGAGGTTCGACGAAGGATTGCAAGATTCATTGTGGTTCGACAAAGTGTGGCGTAGCCATATTGAGA
>JAIECC010000261.1 GCA_029068665.1 Lachnospiraceae bacterium | reverse complement strand
ACATCAGTCCATATGAACGGGGAAATATCTTCAATAAAGACCCCTTACGTACCCGGAAGCTGCTGCTGCATAAATCAGAAATTAACAAGCTGATGGGACAGTCAAAGGAAAAGGGATATACGATTGTACCCCTAAAGGTGTACTTTAAGGATAGTCTGGTGAAGGTGGAAATTGGTCTTGCACGGGGAAAAAAGCTATATGATAAGCGGCAGGATATTGCAAAGAAGGATCAGAAGCGGGAAGCAGAGAAGGAATTCAAAATCCGGAATCTGCAATAAGAGGATATATTTCTTAAGATTTACGGAATAAACTGGACAGACAAGGAAATTCATGTATAATGACTGTTGTAAATACTGTTCAGGGAACGCAAGTGGGAGCAGCATAGAAGGAAGGAACCGATATGAGTCAGGCAAAGGTGGATAAACATAAATATGAAAAGAAAAACCGGAAGAAGCTTCAAAAGAAGCAGAAAATGAAAAGTCTGCTCTGGGTATTCGCCGGCTGTATCGTCCTTGGTGGAGGATTTGGCTTTTTATTAGGGAAATACTGGCTTTATCCTGCCTATCGGGAGAGCGCCGGTTATTACTCCGAATTAAGCCCGGAGGACCAGAGCATGTCCGATCTGAACAACCAGATTCTACAGGAACTAAACCGTCAGATGGAAGAAAGTATCCAAAATACTGAAAACATTGATGGAAACAGTTCAGAAACGGAAGCACAGGATTGACAAATAAATCCGGAAGGATTATTCTAAAACTAGATATTCGTCTGAATACCATACAATCACAGTCAGCTGGCAATACTGCCGAGTGAACTGGAATCAGGGGTTGTACTGGTTTCGACGGGGGTTTTGAAATTATGGAAGCCATCCGTGGACTAGGACCACGTTAAAACTTAGAAATCTAAATATAAACGCAGACGAAAAATTTGCATTAGCTGCCTAATCGCAGCAGTCGGCCTTGAGTTTCCCGTAGCTTGAGATCACCGGCTTCATCCATACGGGGCACTCGATTGCTTAAGCTTTGCGGCAGTCGAAGACTTATGAAGCTACCGAGACTGACAGCCCGTTCGCAGGCAGCCGGTTAAGGGAATAAATGTATGCGGACTGTGATGGAAGAAACTGTAATGAATGAGCCTTCGGACGCGGGTTCGATTCCCGCCAGCTCCATTATTTGTAATAAGGAGGGACCCACGCAGTGGGAGGATGCCTTATTACGAAGCAGATGCCACGAACGCAGTTCGTTTATCCTGCATCTGCTACCTGAATTTGTAATAAGGAGGGACCCACGCAGTGGGAGGATGCCTTATTACCACAGATTGTTTATTGAACTTTTGTTTTGTGTATGTTAGAATAGTTAAAAATATGATATACAGAGGAAGAAAAATGAAAAAGATAATAAAAAAACTAACGGCATGGACCGTCCTGGTTGGATTAATGATTAGTATAACTGCCTGTGGTAAGTCAGATGCGGTAAAGGATGATTTATATACGTATCTGAATGAAATGGCAGGAATTCAGGATTTGCAGAAGGAAGCCATTAATGAATATAATTCTTATGTGACCAGTGAAGAAGCGGATTCTCAGCAATTGTTAACTGCTTTAAATAATTCCATTATACCAAAGTACGAGAATTATCTTACTGAGTTGAATGCGGTGGCTCCGACTACAGAAGATGTGCAGAACGTGAAAGCGGTTTGTGTCAATGGTGCAAATAAGCAGATGGATGCATTGAAAAAGGTTGCTGAGGCAATTACTGCCTGTGATACGGATATCCTGAATGAAGCGGATAAGCTCATTGTAGAGGCAGAAACAATATTTGCAGATTATGAAAGTCAATTGAATGTGCTGGCTAATGAACATGAAATCACCTTGACAAATGGTGGAAGCGATGCAATTCAAGAGAATAATTCCGAAGAAGGTGTGGAAGCCGAATAAAGAAAAAGGATGTTCAGACAGCAGTTTGTACATCCTTTTTCTATTAGGAAAGAAGAAAAGGGCCTGTATAACGAAACGTAGTGGATGATGAATGCAGCAAGACAGCAAGAGAGTGACCGGAAAGGAGGAGACACATATGGAACAAGAACAAAATGTATCGGAAGAGCAGGGGCTGATTGTTGGAGGCTTTCTGTTTGGCAGTAATAAGGATGCCCAGAATGCGTTGCGGGAACAGCGGAATGTTGAGGCATTAAAGGAAAAGATTGATTTTAATAATGTGAATGAAATTACGGCATTGTATAAGAGACTGGTGGAGAGAAAGGTATTTAAGACATTAGTAGGTCTACAGTTTTTATCTGAATACCGGGAATATCTGGTGGAGGATCTGCACATGGATGAGGCAGATGTTCCTTACATTTATGTATTGCCTTCCGGTGGATTTCCACGTAATAAGCAGGAGCAGTTGGAATTTTTACAGAATGAGAATCAGAAAATAGAGGCTGAAAAACGCAAGTATGTGATTTCCACATTTGTACTCATTGGCGTGATTATTGCCATGTTTATTATTACAGTCTTGAATCCGAATGTAGGATATATTAATACAGAAAATAAGATATTGAACCGCTATGCCGGCTGGGAGGAAGATTTGACCAGACGGGAGGCTGAGATTCGGGAACGGGAAGCAGAGCTTGGCATTTCGCCGGGGAAAGACAATTAAGTGGCTGATTTGTGTATGGATTTCACAGTTTCTACATATTCCTTTGTTATAGTCAGAAAAAAGAAGATCCATTGGGGGTATGTACATGGATAAGATAAAAATACTGGTTGTGGATGATGAAAGCAGAATGCGAAAGCTGGTAAAGGATTTTCTGGTCCACAAAGAGTTTCTTGTAGTGGAAGCAGAAGACGGTGAAGCAGCACTGGAGATTTTTTTTAATACGAAGGATATCTCCCTGATTATCCTGGATGTCATGATGCCCAAGCTGGACGGCTGGCAGGTGTGTAAGGAAATCCGGCAGTATTCCAAGGTGCCGATTATTATGCTGACGGCAAAGGCAGACGAGCGGGATGAATTGTTGGGCTATGAGCTGGGGATTGATGAATATATCACGAAACCATTTAGTCCCAAGATTCTGGTTGCCCGGGTGGAGGCTGTACTGCGCCGGACCAGTCATCTGCAGACCACAGATGTGCTGCAGGCAGGGGGAATCGAACTGGATGTCAATGCACATATGGTGAAGCTTGACGGAGAGTCAATTGATTTAAGCTTTAAGGAATTTGAATTACTGCATTATTTTGTTATGAATCAGGGGGTTGCTTTATCCAGAGAAAAGATTCTGAATAATGTATGGAACTATGATTATTTTGGAGATGCCAGAACCATCGATACCCATGTGAAAAAGCTTCGCAGCAAGATGAAGGATAAAGGGGAATATATTAAAACCATTTGGGGAATGGGATATAAGTTTGAGGTGTCACAATGAGACATTCCATACAGTTTAAATTAACGATTGTTTCTTTGCTTTTTATTGCCCTGATTATCGGTGGAAGCTGGATGCTGTATCGCAGGGGCTCCTTTTTTTGGTTTGAAGCAAGAGCAGAGGATAATATGGAAAGCCTGTATACACAGGTGGACATGCTGTTTTCCAACAGCGGCTTTAGTGATGAAGAGCTAAAGATTGGCTTTGAGGGTCTGAACAATCCCAATAATGCCATTATTGTTGTCAGTGATGGAACGGGGACAGTATATACCACCACCAATGAACAGGGATTGATGCTGGATAGTCTGATGTCCATGACCAGGCTGATGAAAAATCCCAGCTATCGGACGGATGAAAAGCCATATATTATTGAAATTCATCAGGATGACCGCATGGATACCGGTTACTATGATTTGATCGGCTATTTAAGCAACGGATATATGATTGTAATTCGTACTTCCAAGGATGCGGTAAATAATAGTGCTATATTTACCAATCGTATCTATTTATATTTCAGCTTGTCTATTTTATTTCTGGCTGCCATTGTGATTTCCTGTATCAGCCGGTATTTTACCAAGCCCATTCATGATATGGCAATTGTAGCAAGACGTATGTCCAATCTGGATTTTGATGCCCGGATTCAGGTGAATTCCAAGGATGAAGTAGGAGAATTAGGAGACAGCATGAACCGTCTGTCTACCAAGCTGGAATCTGCCATTTCAGAACTAAAGACAGCCAATAATGAATTGCAGCATGATATTGAGAATAAAAATCAAATTGATGAAATGCGGAAAGAGTTCTTATCACATGTATCTCATGAATTGAAGACACCGATTGCATTGATTCAGGGCTATGCCGAGGGCTTAAAGGAAAGCATTAATGATGATCCGGAAAGCCGGGAATTTTATTGTGATGTCATCATGGACGAAGCAAATAAAATGAATAATATGGTGAAAAAGCTGCTGTCTCTGAATGAACTGGAATTCGGAAGCGGACAGGTACAGGTATCACGATTTGATATAGTGGAGCTGGTTCAGAATATTTGTAATGCATCTGATATTTTACTGGAGGCAAAGGATGCTGTCCTGGAAATCCGGGCAGAGCATCCCCTGTATGTATGGGCGGACGAATTTCTGGTGGAAGAGGTAGTAACGAATTATCTGACCAATGCCATGCATTATGTATCGCCCCAGGGAAGAATTGAAGTCCGGTTTGTTCCGTTGGATAAGGAATTGCAGATTGTTGTATTTAATTCCGGAAATCAGATTCCGGAAGAAGAAATGCAGAAGCTGTGGATTAAGTTCTATAAAATGGATAAAGCAAGAACCAGGGAATATGGAGGAAGTGGAATCGGCTTATCCATTGTGGCAGCTGCCATGGAAGCCCATGGAAAAGGATTTGGCGTAAGAAATGTTAATGGGGGAGTAGAATT
>JAIECC010000260.1 GCA_029068665.1 Lachnospiraceae bacterium | reverse complement strand
TCCTTAATACTGCAATGACCCATTCGAAGGGATTTTACTTCCGTACCTGCCAAAGCAATCCCTGCTTCGTAAGTATCCTCGATAAAATAGTCAAAGTATGCCTTTTTATTGTTTGCAATCAAACGGCTTCCCTTTTCCTTTGCCATTTTCTTCCTCCACTTTCACTCTATCCTGATTCTTATTCCTGTATATCCGTTTCTTCCTCTTCCTGCTCTGCCAGAACAAAATCAATGGTTTTCAACACCCGGTCCGTAGCCTTTACCATAACCTTGACTTTCTGCCCCAACGTATAGCATTTACCGGATTCTGTTCCTATCATAGCATATTTCTCTTCATCATAATAGTAATAATCATCCGCCATATTCGTCACATGTACCAGTCCTTCCACGGTATTCGGCAGTTCTACATACATGCCCCAGCTGTTTACACCGGAAATCACTCCCTCAAAGTACTCTCCAATCCGCTTGGACATATACTGGACTTTTTTCAGCTTTTCCACTTCCCGTTCCGCTTCATCCGCCCGCCGCTCCAGCTTGGAACAGTCCTCAGCGATCTTCGGCAGTATCTTTTCATAATGACCCAGCCGCTTCCCATCTAAGCCTCCATGCAGATTTTCTTTGATAATCCGGTGAATCTGCAGATCCGGATAGCGGCGGATGGGTGATGTAAAATGACAGTAATACTGGGTGGACAGACCAAAATGTCCGGAACATACCGTTCCGTATTTTGCCTGCTTCATGGAACGCAGGGTCAGTCGGCTGATCATGGCTTCCTCCGGTGAATCCGCTATTCGCTCCAACAGCTTCTGAAATTCCTTTGGATGAATATTTTCCGTACTTGCTTTAAAATAATAGCCAAAATTCGAAATCAGCACGCTCAGCTTGTTGATTTTCTCCGGGTCCGGTACATCATGGGTCCGGTATACAAAGGGAATCTCCTGCCAGAAATAATCCTCCGCTACCGTTTCATTGGCAATCAGCATAAAATCCTCGATGATCTTATTAGCGGATAGCCGTTCATAGGGCTTAATCTCAACCGGGATACCCTTTTCATCCAGAATAATCTGAGATTCCGGGAAATCAAAGTCAATGGACCCTCGTTTATCTCTCCGCTCCCGCAGAATATCCGCCAGTTCCTTCATAGTATAGAAC
>JAIECC010000026.1 GCA_029068665.1 Lachnospiraceae bacterium | reverse complement strand
TTATGATATCGTAGCATTTCTTCTGTTAATTATGCTGATTGCCATCTATTTCATGCGCCGGAACTACCCGACCCAGACGAATAAGATTTATGTCTGTATGGCTTTTTCCTGCCTCCTGTCCACTGCAACGGATTTGATTAGTATTTACAGCCTGTCTCATGTGGATAGATTTCCTTTGATATGGCATTATTGTATTAACATCCTGTATCTCATATCCTATAATGGTATTGCAGTTTTTTTCTACATATATGTACTTACTCTTACCAAATCCCATCAATCATCTCTGCTGAATCGTGCCATCTACCGATTCGTAACCATTGTCGATCTGATACTTTTATTGTCTACTCCGTTTACAAAACTGGTAATTTATTTTGATGAGAACCGGTCCTATTGTCATGGTCCCCTTTTTACTGTTTTATATATCAATTCTATTTGCCTGCTGTTGTGCGTGATTGTTCTTCTTTTTCGGTACCGGAAAAAGCTTTCAGGCTTTCAGGTTGTATCCATTATCTTTTTTAATATTGCCATTATCGGGGTTGTTATTTTCCAGATGATATATCCAAATCAGCTTGTGGGAAATCTGGCCTGTACCCTATTTCTTACTCAGGTCTATATTTCCCTGCAGAATCCGGATTACTACATTGATAAAAATAACCAGTGCTTTAACCAGAACGCATTTTATGAAACCATTCAACGTTATATGCGTAAGCGGCTTCCCTTTACATTAGCTGCCTTTACATTGGACGGTTTTCAATTCATCAATCAGATTCTGGGTGTTCAGGCAGGTAATGAACTGATTGACTCCACGATAGCCTATCTGCATACCGCCTTTGGGAAATCCAATGTTTACCGTCTGCCAGATTGTCGTTTTATTGTCATACTGGAAGGAGCTTCCTCGGAAGAAGCCTTTCTCTCCGAGGTTCAGGCACATTTTCAGACTCCCCTTACCCTGCAGCATCTGGATGTCTTACTAACACCGAAGATTTGTATCATCCATCATCCTGATTTTGCAGAAACACCGGAGGACATCAATAATGCCATCGAGTATTCTCTTAAGGAACTGATTCAAAACCGGACCAGAAATGTAATCACGGCATCCGGAGCTTCCCTGCATGAAAAGAAGCGGGAGACTCAAATCGTTCACATTCTAAAGCGTGCCATTCGGAATCGGGAATTTCAGGTTTATTATCAGCCGATTCTGGATACGGAGACAAATGAATTCTCCTCTGCTGAAGCCTTAATCCGGCTTTGGGATGAAGAACTGGGTTATATCAGTCCCGACGAATTTATTCCCATGGCAGAGCAGAACGGTATGATTATTGAAATTGGTGAAATCGTATTCCGAAATGTATGTGAGTTCCTGAAAAACAATGACCTTCATGCTCTGGGTGTACAATATGTAGAGGTAAATCTCTCTGTTGTCCAATGCATACAGGAGAATCTTGCACAGCAGTTAATTGATATCATGCATCTTTATGGCATTTCTCCTAACCGCATTAATTTTGAAATCACGGAAACCGCAGGCTCTGTGAATGCGGATACCCTCCGCCGGAACATGGACCGGTTGATTGATGTAGGAGGCTCCTTTTCCATGGACGATTATGGAACCGGATTTTCCACCGCTAACTATCTGATCGATCTGCCAATGCAGATTGTTAAAATCGACAAGAGTATTCTCTGGTCTGCCATGGGCGACCCGGAGGCCTTTATTATCCTGCGTCATACCATTGAAATGTTGAAAGCCCTTCATAAAAAAATTGTGGTAGAAGGTGTGGAGACGGATGATATGGCATCCCTGTTAATAGAAATGCACTGCGATTATCTCCAGGGCTTTCTATATTCCAAGCCGGTTCCGGGACAGGAATATATTGATTTTCTACAAGACCATCAGACTCAGCCGGAATAGGAGAAAATGATTATGCCGGAATCCATTATTTATCATGTAGATGTGAATAGTGCTTTTCTTTCCTGGGAAGCGGCCCATCGTCTGGAAGTGGACCCTTTTGCCCTGGATCTGCGTACCGTTCCCTCCGTTGTTGGCGGCAGCGAAGAAAACCGGCATGGTATTGTTCTTGCCAAGTCGACTCCGGCCAAGACCTATCACATCCATACCGGAGAGCCCCTGGTCAGTGCCAGAAAAAAATGTCCGGACCTGCTGGTAGTTCCACCCAGCTATGGAGTGTATGTAAACTACTCCCGACAGCTCATGGAGCTTCTTCGGGAATATGCACCTGTTGTAGAGCAATATAGTATTGATGAAGCCTTCTGTGATATGACCGGCACCACCCGGCTTTATGGTTCCCCTGTTGCGTTTGCCGGATACCTGAAGGATAAGATTTATTCCGACCTTGGATTCACCGTCAATATCGGTGTATCCTGCAACCACCTTCTGGCAAAGATGGCATCAGACTTTAAGAAGCCCAATCTGGTGCATACCCTGTTTCCCGATGAAATACCCGCTAAAATGTGGCCTCTGTCTGTAGAAGACCTGTTCTTCGTGGGCCGTTCCACCAGCCGGAAGCTGCATGACTTAGGCATTCATACCATCGGTGAACTTGCCCGTTGTGATGTGAACACCCTGCGGTATCATTTTAAGAAGCATGGTGAAATCATCTGGAATTATGCCAACGGACGGGATGTGGAGATGGTAACGGATCACAAAGCTGCCAACAAAAGCTATGGGAATTCCCTCACCATCGCCTATGATGTAACGGATGCCGAAACGGCAAAGACCTTCCTGCTTTCCCTATGCGAAACAGTAGGTGCCAGAATTCGGGCGGATAAGGCATTTATCAGCGTAGTATCCATTTCCATCCTGGACTATAACTTTCAGCATCAGTCCCATCAGACAACACTGTTAACAGCCACAAATGTAACAGAAGTTATTTATGAAACCGCCTGCCAGCTTTTTGATCAGATTTGGAATCAGGAACCCATTCGTCAGCTTGGTGTATCTACCGGTCATGTTACTAATGAGGAATGTCAGCAGTACAATCTGTTCTCCTCCGAGAAAAATGAAAAACTGTCCAAGCTGAATTCCGCCATCGACAGCATACGCACCCGTTATGGAGAAGACTCCATTGTCCGGGCCCGTTTTGTCAACAACAAGCAGTCTCATATGACCGGCGGGCTTTCCAAAGAAAAAAGAACCGGGGTCCTTGGTGAACTGCCCCCGGAACCATAGATTACCCTTTTCCTGTAATTCGATAAGGCACCTGCCGGTCCTCACCATCAATCAGTTCGGAAAAGGTCTGAAGCTTATATATGGTATCACCAAAGCGTTTTAGGTTCCCGCTTCCACCCCGGTCCAGTTCTATCCCTTCACCAAGAGCTTCCACATCCTCCCGGGTAATGTTATCCGAAGACCAGGTACAGCCATCCTCCGGGGCAAACATCTGCAGTTCCTTTAAGTCCTCCGGAGCTTCAATGGGTTTTATATTTTTATCATACCAGTTAAGAAATTCCATTAAATTGTGGGCAGCATACCAGACCTCTTCTTCTAACTGGAATATTTTTAATTTTTCCATTCCGTTTACTCCTTTTTTACTCAAGATTCATACTTTGTGACTATTGTCTTTAGTATGCCTTTTCTACTATGAAATATGAGCAAATAGCCTTTATACTTTAATGTAGGAGAAATGATTTATGCAGGAAAGCAGATTATTCAAAATCGTATATTATCTTCTCGAACAAGGGCATGCAACAGCCCCGGAATTAGCAGAAAAATTTGAAGTATCTGTCCGGACGATTTATCGGGATATTGAAGCCTTAAGCGAGGCGGGTATTCCGCTTTATACAGAATCGGGGCGAAATGGCGGCATCTACCTGATGGATGAGTTTGTTCTGGACCGGACCCTATTATCCGGGGAAGAGCAGAAAGAGCTTCTTGCCGCATTGCAGAGCTTAAACGCTGCTTGTTTTATTAATTCCGGTGATATCCTGGATAAACTCTCCGGTCTGTTTCATGTGGACTCCACAGATTGGCTGGAGGTGGACTTTTCAAGGTGGGGAGATGCCTCTGACGACAATCGGAAATTCGAACTATTGAAATCTGCAGTTTTTCATCATAAATGTGTAAGCATCACCTACGCGGGAACTAACGGAACCATTCAGGAACGGACCATACAGCCTTTAAAGCTCATGTATAAATCCATGTCCTGGTATCTGAAGGCATACTGCATGGAGAAGCAGGATTATCGTATATTTAAGCTTACCCGGATTCTGAATCTGACAGTTTTAAATGAAGGTTTTCCACCCCGTTCTTTCCCGGAACAGACAGATGCTTCGCAGCAGACCTATCCCACCATTACACTCCGCTTTTCAAAAGAAATGGCATACCGTGTTTATGATGAGTTTGATTCCACTCAGATTGTAAAGCAGAGCAATGGAGATTTTATGGTTACTGCACAGATGCCGGTGGATGGGTGGCTTATGGGATTTTTACTTTCTTTTGGAACACAGGTGGAAATCGTGGATCCTGCTTACTTACGGGAGACACTGGCGGAACAGGCCCGCCTTATTTATGAAAAAAACAAATGCTGACACAGGATGTCAGGTATTTTTTGATAAAATAGTCTCAGTCTTATATATTTACAAAAGGCAATATTTGTAATGAATCAGAAAAGGAGAGATACTATGGGAAGACCAACCACAAAATCTGACTTACTTTGCGCCGCTGCTGATAACTATGAAAACATGAAACAGCTTATTTCCTCTTTCACGGAATTGGAATTAACAACTCCCTTTGATTTTTCAAAAGATGAAAAAAAGAAGGAGGCTCATTGGCGCAGAGATCAAAACCTTCGGGACATTTTGATTCATCTGTATGAATGGCACCAGCTTCTTCTGAACTGGATTGGTTCCAACAGATGCAAAGCTGCTCCCCCTTTCCAGTCATTTATTCCAGAACCATACAACTGGAAGACATACGGTGATATGAACGTAGAGTTTTGGAAAAAGCACCAGACCACCACACTGGAGGAAGCAGAAACGCTTCTGGAGGAATCCCATAAGGAAGTAATGAAATTAGCAGAAACCTTTTCCAATGATGAATTATTCTCCAAGGGAATCTTTCCCTGGGTGGGTGGAAGCACATTAGGCTCCTACTTTGTCAGCACTACGGCAAGCCATTATGCCTGGGCAGTAAAAAAGCTGAAAGCTCACAGAAAAAATTGTCAGAATTTATGATTTCCTTTTTCATCGTATGGATTAAACTACATACAGGGAGGACGGGATTATGCACTATATTACCACAAAGGGAATACTATCTGCCAAAAACGAAATGAACCTATATCGAGGCTGCTCTCACGGCTGTGTTTACTGTGACTCCAGAAGTAAATGCTACAATATGACACATGATTTTGAGGATATTGAGGTCAAGGAAAATGCTCTTGTACTATTAGAAGCCGCTTTAAAGCACAAGCGGAAGAAATGCATGATTGGTACGGGAGCCATGACGGACCCTTATATTCCACTGGAGCTTCAGCTTGAGCATGTCAGAAAGTCTTTGAAGCTCATCTATGAATACGGATTCGGCTTTACGGTACTCACAAAGTCCAGCCGCATTCTGCGGGACATTGACCTGCTTCAGAAAATCAATGAAAAGACCAAATGTGTTGTACAAATGACCCTGACCACTTATGAAGACGATCTGTGTAGAAAGATCGAACCAAATGTCAGCCCTACAAGTGAGCGTGTTAAAACATTACAAGCCCTGAGAGATGCCGGGATCCCTACGGTAGTGTGGCTGTCTCCAATTCTGCCCTTTATTAATGACACGGCGGAAAATATATCCGGCATTTTGGATTTATGCCGGGATGCACAGGTCTATGGTATTATTTGCTTTGGCATGGGGCTGACCCTGCGGGAAGGAAACCGGGAGTATTTTTATGCACAATTAGACCGGTTGTTTCCACAGATGAAAGAACGCTATATAAAAACCTATGGAAACCAATACATAATTAACAGTCCTAACCATAGCACTCTGATGAAATTATTTCATCAAACATGCAGCGAATACGGTATGATTCACGATAATGAACAGCTATTTCATTATTTGTCTGTTTTCGAGGAAAAGCAGAAAGCCAGGCAGTTAAGCCTGTGGGATATTTGATTTTTTATATTTTCTTAATTTTACTTTCTATTGTTGGGACACAGGAAGGAGTGTAAACCATGAAGATTACTGTAATCAATGGTACCGCAGTAAAAGGTATCACACATTTAATGAAAGAGAACTTTCTGAAGCATCTGCGCAACAATAATGAAATCATTGAGTTCTTCCCCCAACAGCTACCTGAATTTTGTGTGGGGTGTAAAAACTGCTTTCTAAATGGCGATGAAACATGTCCTCATTTTGAAAAAACAAAGCCCATATGGGAGGCAATTCTTTCATCGGATTTACTGGTGTTTGCATATCCGGTTTATGCTCTCCGTGCTCCTGCAAGCATAAAGTCCTTACTTGACCATATATGTGTCCATTGGCTTGTTCATCGGCCCGAACCGGAAATTTTTAAGAAAACCGCAGTTATTATTACTAACAGTGTAGGTGCTCCAAACGGTTCTGCCCAGAAGGATGTAATCACAAGTCTTCATTGGATGGGACTTTCTCGCATTTACAAATGCGGAGCGCCAATGATGGGAGATATTTTTATTAATACACTCAGCATAAAGCACAGGGAAATGCTGGAACATAAAATGGAACGGCTTGCTTCAAAGGTTAAGAACATCCGTCCCAATCATCATATGAATGTGAAAGTGGCTTTGCTTTTTCATATGGCAAAGCTTCAGCATAAAGCAGTCTTAAAAACAGAAGAAACTCCCGGTCTTGACAACATGCATTATCTGAAGCATGGATGGATAAGACGGTAGAAACAGTCACTTATAAACTCTCGAAATGACAGAAGGCGACCTGCCAAAGAAGGCACAAGAGCTTGTAAAAGAATGGATGAAACAGAACCAAAAGGAATTGCTTGAAATGTGGGAAAGCCAGAACTTAAGAAAATTACCACCATTATAATTTCCCTATGAATGATTGGAGGTATAGCTATGATTCCAAGAATTAGAAGTGTTACACCACTAGAAAACTATATATTGCATGTTATCTTTGATGATGGTAAAACTGTTCTGTATGATGTAAAAAACGATATACAGACTATTCCAGACTATGAAGATTTAAGAACCATTCCCGGCTTATTCCAACAAGTACAGCTAGATGAAAACCGGACTTGTGTATTCTGGAATGATTTTATAGACCTTCCAAGTGATGCCATTTATGAATATGGCACAGCACCAGTAATATCATAATCAGTAGCAGTCTATACCCTTCCTATTCCTGGAAGGGTTCTTTCATGCCCCGCTGCCTTTTCAAATCGTGACAATTTGTCACAGGTTGAAATCCTATTTGACCACACAACGCTATTTTTGACCACAATATTTTACATAATAACCTAATCTGAATAAGTTTTTAAAACTAAGAAAACAGCCACTAACCTCTGATTTCTCTAAGTTTATGACTGTTTTCCTCAAATCGGAATGACAGGATTCGAACCTGCGACCTCTTCGTCCCGAACGAAGCGCTCTACCAAGCTGAGCCAC
>JAIECC010000259.1 GCA_029068665.1 Lachnospiraceae bacterium | reverse complement strand
ATTTATTTGAGAACGGAAAAATTGAAAAGGAAGGACTTGATATGGATGAAAGTGTATTGAAAGATACATTGTCTGAACTCAGAACAACTATAGAGGAATGTAATCTGTTTCAAGCCCCGGTATTAAAGGAATTTCAATGCCCGCATAATGAGAACTTAAAAGAAATTATCGGCACTTCCTGCAGCCAATTGATTCTTGAATTGACAGAAGCGTGCAATCTGAGGTGCAGATACTGTATATATGGAGATTCCAATGAAAGCTATAGAGCATTTAGCAATAAGAAAATGAACTTTGAAACTGCCAAAATGGCTATGGATATGGTTATTCCTATTGCTGCAAAGGAGGGAATTGCTTTAACGTTTTATGGCGGCGAGCCTTTGATTGAGTTTCATTTGATGAAAGAGTGTATTGAGTATTTTAAAGCAAATTATCAAGGAGAGGTATTTACCGTCAATTTCACCACGAATCTCACTTTAATGACGAAGGAAATTGCAGATTATTTATATGAAAACAGGGTATCTGTCACATGTAGTTTGGATGGCAATCGTAGTATCCATGACAGCAACCGGGTATATCAAAATGGAAGAGGTTCTTTTGATGATACAATCCGCGGTCTGAAATTGCTGCTTTCAGCTTATGGCGATCACGCTGTTGAGTATATTATATTTAACATGGTAATGGATGCCCCATTCAATAATGAAAAATTTGTTGATATAGGCAGATTTTTTGAAGAAAATGATTGGATACCTAAAGATATCCATAAGAGTATTTCTTATGCTGAATATGATATAATAAGAGAAGCAAAAGATTTACGCAATATGGATTATATTAATGATGCATCAGGCAGCTATGATGTGATTGGCGACTGGACATTTCAACAAATGACGGACCCATTAGATTCTGCACAGACAGTTTTTTCCAGTTCATTTGTAGAAGATAATTTGAGAAAATTGCATGAACGTAGGATAACTAAACAGCCTATGCGTACTCTTGGACTGAATGGCTGTTGTATACCAGGAGAAAAAAGACTATATGTTACGGTGGATGGTGACTTTAAGGTTTGTGAAAAGGCTGGAGAGGTTCCGGTCTTTGGAAACGTAAAAACCGGCTTTGATTATGAGGCAATCAAGAAATATTATGTTGAGGATTATGAAAAGCAGTCTTTGGCTTTGTGTAATGATTGTTGGGCAGCAAATCTTTGTGGTGTTTGTTATGCACCGATTTTTAGAGAGCAGGGTCTGGATATTAATCTGAAAAAAGATGTTTGTAATGCACAGCGCCAAACTTGGTATAATACATTGATTCGATATCATGAATTAGCAGAAATACATCCGGAGCTTTTGGATCGCTTTAATAAAAAGGAATCAAAGTAGACTTTATAATAAGTATGGCAGTTTTGTACGAAGAGATGATAACTGCCATACTTATTTCAATTCTTGTATTTTTTGCTTTTATTTACCATAGTTCAAAAAAGGTTTATGTTAATAGTGACATTGTCAATGCTCTATAAGTATAATATAAAGG
>JAIECC010000258.1 GCA_029068665.1 Lachnospiraceae bacterium | reverse complement strand
ATTTGGATTGGCTTATCTTGCAGGAATCGCAATTGATGAGGAGTTCCCGAAGGGAGCTCCTTTTTTCTTGACAAACCATATCCCATCTCCTAAAATAATGGTTAGGGAAGGTTACAGACTTATCGAACGAAGGATAAGAACATATGGAGGACTACTTATGGGTGATAACTTTATTTCTCGGAAGGACCGGATTATTGCCTCCGCCATCGAGATTATAAGTGAAGCAGGCTTAGCGTCTTTATCCACAAAAACTCTGGCCATGAAAGAGAACATGTCAGAGGCTTTGATTTATAAGTATTTTGGAGGTATCAATGAAGTACTGATCGAGGTTGTGGAATACTTTGTCCGATTTGATAAAAGTATTATTAAAACTGTAAAAGGGAAAGACGTATCCAATGTAGAAAAGATTCATGAATTCTTTGAAACATATGCCATATACTATGATAATTACATGGAAATTTCTGCCATTGTCCTGAATTATGAGGAGTTATTACATAATACGGGAACAAGGGAAATCATTGGCAATTGTATCGATGAACGGAATCATTTTTTATTGCAGTTGATTCAGGATGCCATGGCGGCAGGAGAAATCAACAATACGTTTTCAGCTGCCCAGCTTCGGAGCATTTTAATGGGTGTGCTGAATAATCAGCTTTTAGACCGAAGGACCATTTATCATACAGAGAAGTTAAAACATGAAGTGATGGAAAGTATTGATAAATTATTAATGTTAGTGAAGAAATAGGAGGGCATCGAATATGAAAATATTAGTAGCCGAGGATGATGAAGCAAACCGTAAGTTTTTAACAAAGCTGCTTGCCAAGTTTGGTGATGTTACAGTTGTGGGAGATGGCTTTCAGGCCGTAAAAAAATATATGCAGGCTTTGGATGAGCGGGAACCTTATCGTTTGGTTTGTCTGGATGTGATGATGCCCAGGATCGACGGATATAAGGCATTGGATGCCATTCGGGATATTGAAGGGAAATATGCCTTGATTGCCGGAGAACGGGCAAAGATCTTTATGATCAGTGCCTTGGACGAAGGCGGGTTTGACGAGGAACTGGCAGGAAATCAATACGACTGTTATATGAGTAAACCAATCGACATATTAGAATTTGAGATGAATTTGAAGCGTATGGGGATGATTTAGAAGGTAAGGGCTGTTGGAATAACAGCCCTGTTTTATGGTTGAAGAAAAGAATCGGGTGATACTATGGATATGTTTGAATATATGCGGCAACAGAATATGGAACAGGAGTCCCCGCTGGCAAAGCGGATGCGTCCCACGAAGCTGGAAGAGGTGGTGGGACAGGAGCATATCATCGGGAAGGATAAGCTGTTATATCGTGCCATTCAGGCGGATAAGTTAAGCTCCATTATCCTGTATGGCCCACCGGGCACCGGAAAGACAACTCTGGCAATGGTAATTGCCAATTCCACCAGTGCTGAGTTTACCCAGATCAATGCTACTACCTCCGGAAAAAAGGATATGGAAGAGGTGATCCGGAAGGCAAAGGACACCATGGGTATGTACCAGAAGAAAACCATTTTATTTGTGGATGAGATTCATCGGTTTAACAAGGCCCAGCAGGATTATTTACTGCCATTTGTAGAGGATGGAACGGTGGTTCTCATTGGTGCTACTACGGAAAATCCGTATTTTGAGGTAAACGGGGCTTTATTATCCCGTTCCAATATCTTTCAGCTGCAGCCCTTAAGCAGGGAGAATATCCGGGAACTGATACTTCGGGCGGTCTATGATAAAGAAAAGGGCATGGGTGCTTATGATGCGGAGATTGATGATGCAGCAGCAGACTTCCTTGCAGATATGGCGGAGGGAGATGCCAGAAGTGCCTTAAATGCAGTTGAACTGGGGATTCTGACCACCGACCGTCAGGAAGATGGAAAGATTCATATTACCCTGCCGGTAGCGGAGGAGTGTATCCAGCGCCGTTCTTTGAAATATGATAAGGATGGAGATAATCATTATGATACCATATCGGCATTTATCAAGAGTATGCGCGGTTCGGATCCGGATGCGGCAGTCTATTATCTTGCCAAAATGCTGTATAGCGGAGAAAGTGTGACCTTTGTTGCAAGAAGAATCATGATCTGTGCATCAGAGGACGTAGGAAATGCAGATCCACAGGCGATTCAGGTGGCTGCCGCCTGTGCTCAGGCAGTGGAACGGGTAGGAATGCCGGAGGCACAGATTATTCTGGCTCATGCGGCGATTTATGTAGCTTGTGCGCCAAAGAGCAATTCCATTGTCAATGCTATATCGGAAGCCATGCAGACAGTAAAGGAACGGCAGACCGGTGCCGTACCGGTGCATTTGCGGGATGCACACTATGGTGGAGCAAGGAAATTAGGTCATACAGGGTATCAGTATGCCCATGATTATCCCAATCATTACGTGGAGCAGCAATATCTGCCGGATGATCTGGTGGGCACCCGGTTCTATGTGCCGGGAGAATTAGGCTATGAACAGCAGATTCAGTCCTATTTCCAAAAGATTAAGAAAGACAAGTAAGGGGTGCAGGGATGAAAAAATTAAGACAAATAGCAGCGTGGATTGGAATTATTGTAGTGGTGGGACTGGTGATTGCGACGTTTGTCCTGGGAGTCACCGGAAGCAGCCTGACTATTTCCATGCTGATTTTAACCATGGGAGTTTCCATTATTCTTTGGGTCCTCTTATGGTTTATAAGGATTTTAGAAAATCGATCCAATGGAGAAGGACAAGAAGATACCGAAAAGAAGGAATAGAGTCTGTTATTTCATAAAAACTTCATTTCTTTTTCATATTATTCTATTACTATATATG
>JAIECC010000257.1 GCA_029068665.1 Lachnospiraceae bacterium | reverse complement strand
ATTATTGACATCCAATACCACTCTGGCTCTGGCTGCCAGCGACGGATTAATCTGATTAAGCCGTTCTGTTATATCCTTATGTACCGTAGATTTGCTGACACCGAATTTTTTAGCGGTCTGCCGGACTGTGGCGTTTTCTTCTACAATATATTGGGCAACCTCGATTGCACGCTCTTCAATATAATCTTTCACGCGAAACCTCGTCTCTTTGTTTTTACAGTTTATGCAGGGAGAAATGGTTGTATTACTCCGGAAGTATCAGCTTCAAAAAAATGGGTATGATAACTATAAAATGTTATTGAGAAAGAAGGGATTTTCGTGCCGTCTACATACGCACATTACCAATTTGGACAAGAGGTTCAGAAAAAGCTGCCGGAAGAGCTTTCTTCCATCATCTCCCACCATATGCCGCTGTATCAAATCGGACTTCATGGACCGGATATTTTATTCTATTACCATGCTTTGTTTCCGAATTCAGTGAATCATATGGCCTATCGGATACATGAAAAAAAGGCTTCTTATTTCATACGAAAAAGCCTTGTTACACTAAAAAACTTATCCAATCCGGAAGCCGGGCTTGCCTACATGTTTGGATTTATCTGTCATTTTGCATTAGACAGCGAATGCCACAGCTATATTGAATTCAAAGTCAGACAAAATGGAATCACGCACACGGAGATAGAGACAGATTTTGACCGCAGACTGCTTCTGGATGCAGGAAAAGACCCGGTGCGCACCTGTCTCACAGGTCACATTCATCCAAGCTCTGAGGATTGTGAAATCATTGCTGCTTTCTTTCCATACATTACCCCAAAGCAGATTGCCCGCTCTTTATCTTCCATGATTCATTACCACTGGCTGCTTCTGGCACCGGGTAAGATCAAGCGCTTCTTTGTGCTCCTTTTACTCCGCTTGACCGGAAACTATAAAGAGATGCATGGTCTCCTTATGACGAAGCAGCCACGAGCAGGCTGTGAGGACAGTACCAGAGAGCTGCTGAGGCGGAGCAGACATGCCATTCCCATTGCTTTGCAGCTTTGTGAGAACTATTATAACGTATTCTGTGAAATGGATGTGTTATCCCAACGCTTCTACCGGACCTTCGAGGCCGATTCCACAGAAGTCCGTCAATATGAAAATCAGTTAAAGGAACCAAATCTCTATGAAGAACCAATTAAAGCAAATTGAACGCAGCTGGATACTATATGATGTGGGAAACTCTGCCTATATCCTCCTGGTAACGACTATTCTTCCCATTTATTTCAAACAGCTTGCCACAAAGGACGGCATCAGTGCCGCAAACTATATGGCTTACTGGGGATACGCTGCATCTATTTCCACTATCATCGTAGCTTTATCCGGTCCTCTCCTTGGCACCCTGTCTGACCGGAAGGGATGGAAAAAACCGCTTTTTCTGGGCAGCGTCCTTTTAGGAGGACTGAGCTGCTTATGCCTGGGGCTCCCTTCCTCCTGGAGAGTGTTTATTGTCCTTTATGTTATCTCTAAAATCGGCTACTCCATATCCCTTATTTTCTATGATTCCATGCTGACGGACATTACGGTGGCTGAGCGGATGGATTTGATTTCTTCCAAAGGCTTTGCCTGGGGATATATCGGAAGCTGCCTTCCCTTTCTTGTAGGACTGGCTCTGATTCTGGGACACAATTCCATAGGAATTGATTTTCATACTGCTGTCATCCTGGCATTTCTGGTGACTGCACTCTGGTGGATTCTATTGACACTTCCCCTGTTGTTTCGCTATCAGCAGCTTCATTTCATTACGAAAGACGCTTATGTATTCGGCAGCGGATTTCGACAATTGGGCAAAACCCTGCAGGAAATCGTAAAGAAGCCAGAAATCCTTTTATTCCTGATTGCTTTCTTTTTCTATATTGACGGGGTCTATACCATTATTGATATGGCAACTGCCTATGGTGAAGCAATCGGCCTGCATACTTCGGGATTATTACTTGCACTATTACTGACGCAGATTATTGCCTTTCCGGCTGCTCTGGCCTTTGGAAAGCTGGCCCGGCATTTCGCTGCAGAGAAATTGATTACCATCTGCATCACCGCTTATTTGTTCATTGCTCTTTATGCTATACAACTGGACCGGCAAAGCGAATTCTGGTTCCTTGCCATATGCATCGGACTATTTCAGGGGGGCATACAAGCCCTTTCCCGTTCCTACTTTGCCCGGCTGATTCCGGCAGAAAAGTCCGGAGAATATTTTGGGATTCTGGATATCTGCGGAAAGGGAGCCTCCTTTCTGGGAACCGGTCTGGTCAGTCTTCTAATTCAGCTTACAGGAAATACCGGTAAAGGAGTCAGTATCATATCCCTGCTGATACTGGCAGGACTTGTTTTCTTCCGCTTGTCTCTCCGACAGCAAAAACGGGAAACGGTTTTACCGTTTCCCGCTAAAAAGCAAAAGCTCTAAATAGAATAAAAATCCGCCTTTTCCTCCTGCCATGTAACTAAATCTTCCAAGGTTACTGAGTCTACAACCTCCTTAATGGCAGCATCCATCCGCTTCCACAATTCCAGTGTGGCACACTGTCCTTGTCTGGCACAATCATTTTCTTCATACTCCAGACAACTGACCGGTGCCATACTTCCCTCGGTCAGACGAAGTATCATTCCTGCAGTATATTCCCTGGGCTGCTTTGCCAGAGCATAGCCCCCTTTGGGACCGCGGATGCTCTTCACATAGCCTGCTTTATTCAGAACCGAAATAATCTGCTCCAAATACTTTTCCGATATCTCCTGTCTCCGTGCAATGTCTTTGATCCGTACCGGTTCACCGGAATCATTCATTGCAATGTCAATCATCAGACGTAACGCATATCTGCCCTTTGTTGATACCTTCATATACCCAGCTCCTTTTTGAATCCTTTATTCCTTCATCATTTCTCTTAAAATACTTCTTTATCCTTCAACCACATCAAAGCTATGCCAGCTTTGCACACTTGCCATCCTTAATCGGCTCCACCACGATTCCTTCAATATTGTGTACAAAGGTACCTAACTGGGAATAGCCATAACTTTTCACATCAAAGTCAGGAAATTCCGCATGTATCATCTGACCCAGCCTTCCCAGATCAATTGGTCCCCTTTTCACTGTTTCAATAATAAAATCCTCCACAGACTTTTCATTACTGTCCAGACCGCTTAAGGATACATAAACGGTACTTCGCTCCTGAGTCACCACAAAGTCCTTCAGTTCTTTTACCAGCTTCGTCATGGAGCTGTAACCATAATTCCGTTCATCAAAGTCCTTATACAACCGCTGTATACTGCTTTTCAGACCGCCCAGTCCGGTACGGATGCCCTGATTTTCACCCTCACGAACAATTTCAATCATACTCTTTTTGATCTCAGAAAGGGAAACGATATTCTTTTCAATATCTGTCACCTTATGAACTGCACTGGTATTCTTTTGTCCGCTTGTCTCTATTTCATCAGAATCCCCATAAATAATTTCCAGATTTTTATAGATGGTGCAGGCGGCCTTCAGGGTTTTAGAGGCATCACTTTTTCCCATTCCAATTACTTCCATACCTTCATCACACAACCGGTTCACCAGCCGGGTAAAATCACTATCCGAAGACACAATGCAGAAAATATCCACATTCTTCGTATGCATGATATCCATAGCATCGATGACCAGCATAATATCAGCCGCATTCTTCGCCGTAGAATAGCGGGGCTGCTGAATAGGAACCACTGCATAAGACAATGCTTTATGATTCCATTCACTTAAGGTCTTATTTGTAAAATCTCCATACATACGCTTGTATGTAACCGTACCATAGTTTTTCAGTTCCTTAAAAATCCCATCTAAATATTTCACACTGGTATTCTCTGCGTCAATCAGTAATGCAATTCGTTTTTCCATTATCATCCTCTTTTCCCTCATTTTCGAATTCACTTCCAAAAATTGTATATCATAATTTCTGTCTACATTTATACTCTGGTGCAGCCCGCCTTCAGGACTCCTCCCACCTGCGGCGGGTCCCTCCTCAAGGCATATCTTACCATAAAGTTACAACTTTTACAATTTATAGAATGAACGATTGAAACTTCCCTACACTTTGTCATAAAATAGAAATAAGGCCTCCTCCCACCATCCGGGTATAGCAGCGCTAAACTGTAGTAAACTAATCACAAAAGGAAGATACGGAAAGGAATCCCTATGTCTCGTTATAACCGAACTGAAATTTTTGAAACCATTCCAATTAAAAAATCCGTCCTCATTCAGATCATTCCTGCCATTGCCAGTCAGATGATCGCCTTGATCTACAATCTGTCCGACACGTACTTTGTAGGCCGGTTAAATGATCCCCGTCAGACAGCGGCAATTACGGTAGCCGCCTCCTCTTTTCTCATGCTGACTGCTATTTCCAACCTGTTCGGCATCGGGGGTGCCAGTCTGGTCACCCGCAAACTAGGCAGCGGCCAGCCGGAAGAAGCCAAGCAGGTGGCATCCATTTGTTTCTGGATGGCACTTTGCTCCGGTCTTTGCTTTAGCATCCTGTTTGCCATATTAGCACGTCCCATTTTAAGCATCAGCGGAGCCACAGAAGAGGTCTATGCCTTTGCTTATGGATATGCCAAATGGGTTATCATCCTGGGCGGAATTCCCACTATCCTGAATACCATGCTGTCCAATCTGGTCCGGGCAGAAGGCAGTGCCTTTGCTGCCAGTCTTGGCGTATCCATGGGCGGTATTTTAAATATCCTGCTGGACCCCTTCTTTGTACTGCCGAACTTTCTGGGTCTGGGTGCCATAGGTGCCGGAATGGCAACTGCTCTTTCCAATGCATGTGGTGCTTTATTCTTTCTTATTTATACCCAAATAAAAAAGGATACGGTTATAAACCTTCATATCCGTTATATGATATACTGGAAAGAACATCTGTGGGACATACTGAAAATCGGTATTCCCTCTGCCATCCAGTATGGCTTAACCGTAGTTGCCATTGCCGCTCAGACCAGGTTCGTTTCCAAATATAGTCCTCAGGCAATTGCCGGGCTAGGCATTACAAAAAAACTGGATCAGCTTCCTTTATATTTCTCCATTGGTGTTGCCAACGGAATTCTCCCTTTGATTGGCTATAACCATGCCAGCGGCAACCATGTCCGCAAAGAAGCAGCCTTCCGATTTGGCTGTCTGATTTCGGTCTCCTTCTCCACCCTGTGCCTGATTATCTACGAAATCTTCGCACCGGTTCTGGTGAAGCTTTTCATAGCAGATTCCCTTACGGTTACTTATGGTTCTGTCTTCGTACGCTGTATGGTGGTAGCAATGCCATTTATGGCACTCTGCTATCCTATGATCATCCGGTTTCAGGCCATGGGAAAGGCAAAGGAATCTCTCATTATTTCCATACTGCGTAAGGGTGTATTGGATATTCCATTTCTGTTTTTATTTGATGCTCTTTATCCACTGTACGGCTGTATGCTGGTACAGCCTGTAGTTGATTTTCTCTCCCTGCTGGTGGCTATTTTCCTATATCAGCGTGAAAACCGGAAAAACAGGCTGGTATAAATGTCTATTCTTCCTCATCTGCCGGTCTCCAAGCTTTTCCAAACTTTACATCCTTGAACAGGGCAGCAAGACCGGTAATCTGCTTTAATCGTAAGATTTCATCCTTATCCATGCCCAGATGCCTGGATATCCATGCATCTGAACGGCCAAGCTCATGAAGCTCCTTTACAATATTGCTCATTAACTCCACATTATGAGTTCCCCGGGCGCGATTATGCCGGATGGTACTTGCCATTCTCTGATCAATAGGCTTGTCAATGACAGAAACCGGAAGCATACCGCCCTCCCGCTCATAAATATCCTCATGCTCCAGCATGATTCGATACCGGTGAAAACCATCTACTATGATATAGTTATCTTTTTCTTTATCGTAATAGCATACAATGGGCATGGTATAACCATCTGCCTTGATGCTTTCATAAAGCAGCTTCATTTCCGGAGGCGCTACTGCATTGGGATTGTAGGTATTCGCCGTTATTTTATCAATGGGTACGGAAACAATGTTGTATACGGGACTTTTAGATTCCATAATTCATCTCCTCAATGCTTTTGTATTTTTGCCGGATACTATCAATCCGCCTTTGCTGCTCCCGGTTCAGTCCAAAGCCCATGAACCGACAGGTATGGTCATTTTTCAGGATGCAGTAGCACATGCGCTTCCAGCTTGGAATATCCTTGGTAGACTTAATATCATCCGTATCATCGGGGATTTTCTCCACAAAAATAATCCTGGACTTCTTACTTAACGTATAGTTGGAAACTCCGTTTCTCCGAATCTGATAACCATGCTCCAGCAATTCCTGAATAGTATCCTCGTCCAGCCCTCCCCCGGTCCGATGCCAGAACTTCATGGATGTATTGAACTTTCTTGCATAATTGTTCCGCAGTCGGGCCGGCAGGGTATCCAGCAGAAACCGGGTATAGGACTCCCAGGTATGTCCTTCCGGCAGGGTAATATTCCGATATCCCATTGCCTTGGTCTTACCGTAGATACAGGCAAAGTTCGCACCCCGGACCCGTCCCACCAGCTTTACCCAGATTTCAGGATCAATGACCCGGTACAGATTCAGAGAATCCTTGGAGTAATCATTAAAGGGAGATGCCACCCGCATCTGTGCAGCCGTCAATCCGGCCATATAATATAAATCATATAAGCGGTTGTAATCATAATTGAATACATAATTGGCATGCCAGACATCATTCAGTGACCAGTCATATAAGGGAGAGGCACACCAAACATCTTTAAACTGTTTGCTAATCCAGCACTCCCCCTGATACCCGTACTTTTTATTCAGAAACCCGCTGTAGCGCTGCAGGGATTCTTCTGCCCGCATTCCCAGCAGGCAGACTGTTTTTTTACTCTCATGGGATAAGCGATACCAGCGTCCGAACTGCTTTGCCAAATCCTCCTGATGCATCCGGTAGCGGTAAGTCGAAATGGGATTGTTCTCCATGTTGATTACATATTCATGCTCCGGCATGTCCCGGACCCAGCTTTCCTTCTTCGTATCATCCCAGGGATACCAGAACATTTCATAGTTGCTTAATGCAGTCCGGGTAGCCATGGGAAGACAAACCCAGTATGCCTCTACCTCATTCTTGATCCGCTCAAAGGTCCGTTCAATATACTCCGTGGTTACCGTATACTGCGCTTCAAAATCCTGATGAAACACCCCGATGTTCCGCTCCGGATAGTGTTTTCTTTTATAATCCAGCAGCAGATTCAACAACAGTCCACTGTCCTTGCCGCCGGAAAAGGATACATAAATATTATCAAATTCCTCAAAGATAAATTGAAATCGTTCCTGCAGAATCTCATAGACATCCTGTTCGATATACTCCCGTACCATATGTCTTCCTCCATGCTGTATTCCTAATCTGTCTAAAGTTAATTCATTTCCCGTTTATGAAAACCCGGAATACGGAAATTTTCCATATTTTTCCAATTTATTCCAATAGTAAATTTAACACATTATTCTTGCGAATTCAACAAAGTACGACAAATCATCCGACAGTGGTTCATTGTATACACAAAAAGCCGGTCTCCATAAATCAGATACTTCCATCTGACTTATGAAGGCCGGCCTATCCTGACTCTCCTATATAGCGCTACTTTTCCTCACATACCTGGAAAATATAAAATTTTAAATAATAGGAATCCTCTGCTGCCCATAAAATCGGATGATCCGGTGCCTGGGTCCGATATTCCACCTGGCGCAGCCGTTTATGTACATTCCGTGCCGCCTGTCCAATGGTTTTCGTAAACAATTCATAATCCATAAAATGAGAACAGGAACAGGTAGCAAGATACCCTCCATCTTTAATCAGCTTCATGGCACGGAGATTGATTTCCCGATATCCCTTCACTGCATTTTTAATGGAATTTCTGGACTTGGTAAATGCCGGAGGGTCTAAAATAACCACATCAAACTGCTCACCCTGACGTTCCAGCTCCGGAAGCAGTTCAAACACATCGGCGCATTGGAATTTCACCCGGTCTGCCAACTGGTTCAATTCTGCATTTTCTCTTGCCTGTGCTACCCCCAGCTCCGATGCATCTACTCCCAGTACAATTGCTGCACCTGCCATACCTGCATTCAGGGCAAAGGAACCGGTATGGGTAAAGCAGTCCAGGACCTTCGCCCCCGGACACAGCTTCCAGATAGCCTTCCGGTTATACTTCTGGTCCAGAAAGAAGCCGGTCTTCTGTCCCTCCTTTACATCTACTATGTAACGGACACCGTTTTCTACAATCTCCACCTTGGTATCAAAAGGCTCGCCAATGAATCCTTTGAACCGTTCCATGCCTTCCTGCTCCCGCACCTTGGCATCGCTTCGCTCATAAACACCCCGTATGTGAATACCGTCCTCTTCCATAATCGCCTTCAGACTTTCCACAATGGTCTGCTTAAACCGGTCAATTCCAAGGGCTAAGGACTGTACCACCAGAACATCCGAAAACTTGTCCACTACCAAGCCCGGAAGAAAATCCGCTTCTCCAAAGATCACCCGGCAGCTCTGGGTATCCACCACCTGTTTTCGATAATCCCATGCTGCTTTTACACGCATTCGGATAAAATCCTGATCAATCTCCCGGTCCTTATCCCGGCTCATCATCCGTATGATTAATTTGGACTTCCGGTTAATAAAGCCTCTTCCTAATGGATATCCGTCAAAATCATGTACCAGTACAATATCTCCATCCTGAAATTCTCCCAGAATACTTGCCACTTCATTGTCATAGATCCAGGGACCGCCTTCCTTTACATAGCGCCCGGCACCCTTTTTCAATGTTACGATTGCGTTGCTCATATTTTTCTCCTCGCATTTCTTCCCCAATTCATCAAATCCCTTCATAATCAAAATCCGGTATAAAGCTTTCTCCGGAAGTCTCGCCCTCCTGAATAAATCCCTGCTCCACTCCCAATGAAACTGCATATTCTACCAGACTTTTATATTCCCGTTTCGTCACCTTGCGGTCCAGCTCCGGGAAGTCCGCCACATGAGGCAGAGGGGTATACTGATTCATCAGACTCAGATAGACTTGATTGCCATAGGTTTCATAGACATATTGTACTACAGCTTTCGCATTTTTCAAATGATTGGGCAGTAATAAATGACGAACAATCACTCCCCGTACCATCATTCCTTGGGCATTAAACTCTGCCTGGGGCTGCTGCCGCACCATTTCCTGTAATGCCCCTTTTGCAATCTCCGGATAATCCTCTGTCCGGGAATACCGCTTTGCCGGTTCCGATTCCATATACTTAAAATCCGTCAGATAAATATCAACCACACCCTCCAGCTGTCTTAAGGTATGAATGGATTCATAGCCGCTGCAATTGTATACAATAGGCAGCTTCAGCCCATTTTGTTCTGCCACTTTCACTGCCTCTATAATCTCCGGTGTATAATGGGTGGGGGTTACCAGATTGATATTCGCTGCGCCCTTTACCTGCAATTCCAGAAAGATTTCAGCCAAACGATCTATGGTAATCTCTTTCCCGATTTCTGCTCTGGCAATCCGGTAGTTCTGACAATATACACAGCGCAGTGGACAACCGGAAAAAAACACAGTGCCGGAGCCTGTGCTTCCTGAGATGCAAGGCTCCTCCCACATATGAAGAGCGGCTCTTGCCACATGGATTCCCTTACCGGATACACCACAAGTCCCCTTCTGACCTGCTTTGCGAAGAACATTGCAGTTCCGGGGACAAAGGTTGCAATTTGGCGATTCTTTCATCATTTACTCTGGTTCCTTATCTTTTCATGCCCAAATGTATTTTTTAGTTGCTTTCATCTGTTAACATGCTATAATATAAGAGCATGCAGATATGGTTCATTGGTAGAACGCTAGCTTCCCAAGCTGGAAAGGCGGGTTCGATTCCCGTTATCTGCTTCTTTTTATGCTTTATTAGTACCGCTTCTCTTATAGAATCTATTT
>JAIECC010000256.1 GCA_029068665.1 Lachnospiraceae bacterium | reverse complement strand
TATTGGTGTACCAAGCATGATGTAAGGAAAACAGGTGATTTTCGTTAAGTATATCATATTCTATCATAATTTCCAAAGGATTTTGCAGATGAATTCTTGAAAAACGGTAAAGATGTGATACAATGAAAGTTGTGAAGTGAGTATTATGGCAGGTTGCGTGTCAAATCAGATGGGATTTGAGGGTGGGCAACCAATTTTGGAGGTTTCAGAATGAAGAATAAGAGTAAAATGAAGCTGTACGGTTTTTGGGGCGTGTGTGCCTTGATGCTGCTTACGGTGTTTTTGCATTTAGATAAAGTAAAAGCAGAGGAACAGGAGAAGGAGCAGATTTGCGAAGGGATTTTTCTGGATTCTATTGATATCAGCGGAATGACGGTTGAGGAAGCCCAAAAGGAGTATGAAAACTATTTAAAGGAATTACGAGACGTGACAGTACAGTTTCGTTTGGAAGAGGCAAGCTGTGAAGTTGATATGTCAGATTTGGATTTGAAGGCAGAGCTTGACGCGGTCATAGAAGAAGCCTATGCATATGGAAGACGCGGCAATATTCTAAAACGCTACAAAGAAATAATTGCAATTTCTCAGGAAAATAAAGTGCTTTCGGTTCCAATATCTTTGAATGAGGAGTATTTGATTGAGGTTCTGGATGAAGAACTTTCGGATTATATTGTTCCGGCTAAGGATGCATCTATTGAATTTGCAGATGGAACATTAACTGTCGTTGAAGGTGAAAACGGTAAGGAACTGAATGCAGAAGAAACCGTTGATGAATTACGAAAGGCAATTGAAAACTGGTCCGGTGAAAAGGATTTGCTGGTAACTGTGGCAACCAATGAATTAGAACCGGAGCATACCACTAAGGAATTAAACGCAGTCAGTGACGAAATCGGTGTTTTTGAAACCCGTTATTCGACAGGAGATGCATCGCGGAATAATAATATTATGAACGCTGCTAATAAAATCAGCGGTTCTGTGATTTATCCCGGAGAAGAATTTGATACAATGGAGCATTTGGTGCCATTTACAACTGCAAATGGCTGGAGCTATGCCGGTGCTTATTTAAATGGAGAAGTGATTTCGGACATTGGTGGCGGTATCTGTCAGGTGTCTACCACTCTGTATAATGCAGTGTTAAGGGCAGAACTGGAAGTGACAGAGCGATATCCTCATTCTATGGCAGTGGGATATGTCCAATTAGCTGCAGATGCTGCATTAAATGAAGGAACAAAGAATTTTCGATTTAAGAATAATACCGAGAATCCGATTTATATCTATGCCTATGCTTCCGGTGGTACTCTGCATGTTTCCATCTATGGCAAGGAGTACCGGGATGAAAGCCGTACCATTGAATATGTGAATGAGATTTTGAATGTGATTCCGGCAGGGGATGCAATTGAGACTGTGGATGAATCGAAACCGGCAGGCTATCGGGTGGTTACCCAGACAGCACATACCGGTTATCAGGCAAACCTTTGGAAAAAGATATATGAAGATGGTGAACTGGTAGACACTGTCTTAGTGAATACCAGTGGATATAATGCATCACCGGAGCGGGTAACAGTTGGACCGGCAGCTCCGGAAGCCCCGGCCGAGCCGGAAACGCCTGCAGAACCGGTCACTCCGACGGACCCGGGTACAACAGAGCCTGCAGTACCATCGGATGAGGGAGGGAATCCAGCCACTCCCGCAGCACAATGACAGGCAGCGGTATGAAAAGCGGCAAGCTTACAGAAGCACAATGCAAACGTTCTGTATTACGGTTATTACCGGTGTCGGGCGGAACCGTGGTACAAGGAGCCGGAATCGGGTGTGATTATGGCGCAGTGCAATTGAATAAAGACTGCCAGATGGTAACTGCTATGTCTACTATGACACTTGGGGTTCCGGTGCCGGAAAAATACACATTCTGGAAGGCATTGAATAAATTAGAAACAAGTGGTGCCGTTCCTGTGGCAATCATGGTAAATCTGCTCCTTCCCGCCAGAGGGAGTGAAAGCCGTATCAAGGAAATTACCGGGAATCTGGCAAAATTATGCATATTACATAAGATTGATTATCTTGGCGGACATACAGAATTAATGGAAGAATTAAGATCCCCTGTGATTACGGTAATTGCTTATGGCAGACAGGAGCAGTCGGAGACCGGATATTCCATACATAATGTAAAGCCGGGGGAAAGTATTCTTATGCTTGGCTACACGGCAATGGAAGCAACTGCCATGCTGCTTGCGGACAAATGGGAGGAATTGAATACCCGATATGCAGCAGGATATCTGGAGGGTGCCAGAAAGCTGGGAGAGGATTTATCTCTTCATCGGGCCTTTACTGTACTGGATAAAGAGAAGGTAACTTATATACATGATATTTCCACCGGTGGTGTCTTTGCTGCATTATGGGAATTAGGTGAAGGCGCAGGCTGTGGAATAGAAGCATTCTTAAGGACTATTCCCATTCAGCAGGAAACAGTGGAAATATGTGAGTTTTTTGATATTAATCCATATATGGCAATGGGTGGCGGCAGTGCATTGATCGTTACACCGGAGGCAGAAGCAGTTTTAGAAACATTAAAGAAGAATGAAATCTTTGCAATTAGGATTGGACAGACTACAGAGCAAAATGATAGAATAGTGACAAATGCAGATTATGCAAGATATTTAGAACCGCCAAAGGGTGATGAAATATATAAACTTTATAGGAATTGAGGGTGAGATAAGATGAGAACACAAATCCTGAATCTTGTGGAAGAAAATTGCAAATTAACTGCAAAGGATATTGCGGCAATGATCGGTGAAAATGAAGAAGCGGTTGCGGCAGAACTGACAGCAATGGAACAGGAGCATATCATCTGTGGCTATACGTCCATAATTGACTGGGATAAAACGGAAAATGAATTTGTAACGGCATTAATTGAATTAAAGGTGACTCCTCAAAGAGGAGAAGGTTTTGACAAGATTGCAGAGCGGATTTCTAATTATCCGGAAGTAGATACCGTGTATCTTATGTCCGGCGGCTATGATTTTGCCGTTATTATAAAGGGTAAGACCATGAAAGAAGTATCACTTTTTGTATCCGGAAAGTTGGCTCCCATGGAGGCGGTAGTCGGAACTGCCACTCATTTTGTACTGAAGAAGTATAAGGAGCATGGAGTAAAATTAACGAATAATACAAAAGCAGAAAGGTTAGCAATAATGCCATGAGAAATCCATTATCAGAAAAAGTAGTTAAAATTAAACCCTCAGGTATACGTAAATTCTTTGATGTTGTAAGTGAAATGCCGGATGCCATCTCTCTTGGTGTAGGTGAGCCGGATTTTGATACGCCCTGGCATATTCGGGATGAGGGCATCTATACACTGGAAAAAGGCAAGACCTTTTATACCTCCAACGCCGGACTGATGGAGCTTCGAGAGGAGATTTGTAATTATTATACCCGTAAGTTTCAGGCTGCCTATGATCCCGTAAAGGAATGTGTGATTACGGTGGGGGGCAGTGAAGGTATTGATATTGCGCTCCGGGCCATGCTTGACCCCGGAGATGAGGTTATCATTCCAGAGCCTTGCTATGTATCCTATCTGCCTTGTGTAGAGCTTACCAATGGGGTTCCGGTACAGATTCCTTTAAAGGCAGAAAATGAATTCCGCCTGACTGCAGAGGAATTAGAGGCGGCAGTAACTGACAAAACAAAGGTAGTGATTCTGCCATTTCCCAACAACCCTACCGGAGCTATTATGGAACGGAAGGACCTGGAACAGATTGCTGAGGTCATAAAGAAACACGATTTATATGTATTATCGGATGAAATATATGCAGAGTTATCCTACAAGGATAAGCATGTTACAATTGCATCTCTGCCGGATATGCGTGACAGAACCATTATTATTAATGGATTTTCCAAGGCATATGCCATGACCGGCTGGCGACTTGGATATGCGCTGGCACCGAAAGTGATTTGTGAGCAAATGACCAAGATTCATCAGTTTGCTATCATGTGTGCACCTACCAATAGTCAATATGCAGCCATCAATGCAGTGCGGGATGGTGATAAGGATATTGAAATGATGCGGCAGGCCTATGATCAAAGAAGGAAATTCCTGATGCAGGCTTATAAAGAAATGAATATCCAGTGCTTTGAACCTTTTGGAGCCTTTTATACTTTTCCATGCATAAAACAGTTTGGAATGACCAGTGAGGAATTTGCTGAAAAGTTATTGGAGCAGGAAAAGGTGGCTGTTGTACCCGGTACAGCCTTTGGAGAATGCGGAGAAGGATTTCTGCGGATATCTTATGCATACTCCATAGAAGAATTGAAGGAAGCATTTGGAAGAATAAAGCACTTTATTGAAAAAATATCGTAAAGGAGGAAACCATGGCAAGAATAAATGCAGAACATGTAAATACGTTTTTAATGGCTGCGACGAAGATCGTTAGTGAGGCATGTAATCTGACTCCCCGTGTTGGAAAACCATCCATCAGAAGCGCAAGCTATACCAGTGATGAAATTGTTATTATGATTGGTGTTACCGGTGAGATGCAGGGGCAGGTCATCCTTGCTTTTAAACGAGAAGTGGCAATGGCAATTGCTTCTAAGATGATGTTCATGGAAGTAACGCAGCTAGATGAGATTTCTACCAGTGCAATTTGTGAATTAGGAAATATGATAATGGGAAATGCATCTACAGCATTTTCAGTGAAAAATGTAGGAATTGACATTACACCGCCAACCATGTGTGAGGGTAATTTTAAAGTGTCTTCTTCTGTCTCGAATATGAGTATTCCGATATACATTAATGATACGGATTTTATGGAACTGGATTTGTGCGTAAAGCAGGATTAGAGCAGATATGGTTAATATAGTATTGTTAGAACCGGAGCAGGGTGGAAATGTTGGAAATATCGGACGGACCTGTCTTGCAGTAGGTGCCAGACTTCATCTGATTGAGCCCCTTGGCTTTCGTTTGTCTGACCGGGAAATCAAGCGGGCAGGTATGGATTATTGGTATCAGGTGGATGTATCTACATATGAAAGTTATCAGGATTTTCTGGAACGGAATCGGCCGGACTGTATTTATATGGCAACCACAAAGTCAAAGCAGATTTATACAGAAGTAAGTTATGATGAGGATTGCTATATCATGTTTGGCAGGGAAAGTGCCGGCATTCCGGAAGAACTGCTTCTGGAAAACAAGAAGAATTGTATTCGGATTCCCATGCTGCCGGATATTCGTTCTTTGAACCTGGCAAATTCAGTTGCCATTGTTACATATGAGGCCATGAGACAACAGAATTTTCAGCAATTTCAGCTTCAAGGCCAGCTTCATCATTATGAATGGTGAGAGGAACGGCTTTTCTTAATAGAAAATGTAAATTCACTTCCGATACCCGGCGTGCTGGTGAGAACAATGGTTTCATCGTGTGCCCGGATGATCTCGCGAATGATGGAAAGCCCCAGACCGGAGCTTTGTTTATCCTTTCCTCTGGAAGAATCGATTTTATAAAAGCGGTCCCATATCTTGGACTGCTTTTCTTTTTCGATGCCTTGTCCCGTATCTTTTACGGAAATCAGTAATTTTTCATTAGCATCAATAACAGATATAGTAATGGTTGCTCCGTGAGGACTGAACTTAATGGCATTATCCACCAGATTATATATGACCTGCTGGATTTTTGTTTTATCTGCATAAACCATGGTATGGGTAGTCAGGCAGTTTTTACGGATTACAATATATCGTTTGGTGCATGTTCCTTCGAAAACATCGATTGTAGAGTCAATAATTTCTTTAATATCAAAATCAGAAAAAATCAATTTCAACCCATAAAAATCGGATTGATTTAATTCCAGCATACCGGCAGTTAATTTGGTAAGGCGTTGAGTTTCGGAGAGAACAATCTTCAGATAATGCTCCTGATTTTTACTTGGAATGGTGCCGTCCAGCATGGCTTCAATATAGCCCTTGATGGAAGTCAGCGGGGAACGAAAGTCATGGGAGATATTTGCTATAAAAGCTCTCCGGTATTCTTCCAACTTATTTAACTCAGAAGCCATATATTCCAGGTTGGCAGCTAATTCACCGATTTCATCATCTGAATGAATACCGGTCTTGATTTCCAGATTGCCGGAGGCATATTCTTTTGCTGTCTGATTCAACTGGTTCAAAGGCACCAGAATCCTTCTGGACAGGAAGAGAAGGAGCAGCATGGAAAGAATGATCAGTATACAAATCGGTACAAAGAAGTTCAGAAACATATTTTTCATGATATCGGAAATCTGGCTAAAGGGAACATGCAGGATCAGAATCCCGGCATCAGCAGCATTTTCTCCATCGGCAGGTCCGCCTAAGGTAAGCATTTCTTCCGGAAAGATATCATCCAAGGTTCCGCTGAAGGTGCAATCACCGGATAACAAACCGCAATCATCTAAGT
>JAIECC010000255.1 GCA_029068665.1 Lachnospiraceae bacterium | reverse complement strand
TGTGGTAAATGCCATACAGAAATGTGCGGCAGACCATGTGGCTGAGACCACAATTTCGTTGGTTCAGCTGCCGAATGATGAAATGAAAGGCCGTATCATTGGTAGAGAAGGACGAAATATCCGTACTTTGGAAACAATGACAGGTGTGGATTTAATCATTGATGATACTCCGGAAGCAGTTATTTTGTCTAGCTTTGACCCAATCAGACGTGAAGTTGCAAGGATTGCACTTGAAAAATTAATTGTAGATGGACGAATTCATCCAGCTAGAATTGAAGAAATGGTTGAAAAGGCTCAGAAGGAAGTAGAGACCATGATGCGTGAAGAAGGTGAGGCAGCTACTTTAGAGGTAGGTGTTCACGGTATTCACCCGGAACTGGTCCGACTGCTTGGAAAAATGAAGTTCCGTACCAGTTATGGTCAGAACGCATTGAAGCATTCCATTGAAGTTGCCCAATTGTGTGGATTATTAGCCGGAGAAATCGGTGTTGATGTCCGCATGGCAAAACGGGCAGGTCTTCTCCATGATATTGGAAAATCAGTTGATCATGAGATGGAAGGTTCTCATATTTCCATTGGTGTAGATTTATGCCGGAAGTATAAAGAATCTCCAATTGTTATTAATGCGGTAGAGTCGCATCATGGTGATGTGGAACCGGAAACGTTGATTGCATGTATTGTACAGGCGGCAGATACGATTTCGGCAGCAAGACCGGGTGCCAGAAGAGAAACGTTAGAAACATATACAACAAGATTGACACAGTTAGAATCTATTGCAAATGGATTTAATGGTGTTGATAAGTCTTTTGCTATTCAGGCAGGTAGAGAGATTCGCGTAATGGTAGTTCCAGAGCAGGTTGGTGATGCGGATATGGTTATTTTAGCGCGGGATATTGCAAAGCAAATTGAAAGCGAACTAGAGTATCCAGGTCAGATTAAGGTTAGCTTAATTCGAGAGTCACGCGCAACCGATGTTGCTAAGTAATGATGAATGCATTGAATCATCGAAGCA
>JAIECC010000254.1 GCA_029068665.1 Lachnospiraceae bacterium | reverse complement strand
GACATATGATTATGATGATTTTACTGAATTCCGACGGCTGGATTGTCATGGAATCACCAATTCCATACCATCGTTTTGCTCCATTTACCACCTTACCAAAGGGACGCAGTCCCAAAATCATAATAATATTAATGATATACAGCAGTATCCAGAATTTACAATAATAATGGTAATCAATCAGAGAAACGACTATCATAACAAAGATACAGCCTACCAGACCGATAATCTGCTTCGTAGTGTAAGAACTGTCTGCACTGTTGATTACAATGGTACCCGTAATCGTTGCAAGCAGAACCAGAACCACTAATTTGAAATTGTAATCTCTTAAACGATAGCCCTTTAACATTTTAATTCGCCTTATTTCTTCGTATTATTTGCCTTTAACTCCTTAATTGGAATATTGGCGTAAATTGCCGGCACCGTTCCATGTCCGCCTTCGGATTCCGTCTGTGTAATCTGTATGTCCAGACCGGAAGCATCGATTTCCACGTATTTTGAAATCACTTCTATGATCTCATTCTTAATCTGTTCCATAACGTCTGGTGAGCAATTAGCACGGTCCGATACCAGTAAAAGCTTCAAACGGTCTTTTGCATAATCCCCAGAGGTCTTTTTTCTGCCAAAAAACAACTCTTTTAATCCCATAGTATTTTGCTCCTCCTTAGTTATTGGACTTCTTAAACAGCTTTGACAGCTTTTTAAAGAAACCATCATTGGACAGATCCAGATAAGGTATCTCCTCACCCATGATCCGCTTACAGATATTAATGTAAGCCTGTCCCGGCAGAGAGTTATCTCCAACTAAAGGCTCGCCCTGATTGGTAGAAACTACAATATTCTCGTCATCCGGTACTGCACCGATCAAATCAATGGCAAGAATCTCCACCACATCCTCAATGGACATCATATCACCACGCTTTACCATGTCCATACGGATACGATTAACAATCAGATTGATTTTCTTGATTTCATTAGCTTCCAGTAATCCGATAATACGGTCTGCATCACGAATTGCCGATACCTCCGGAGTAGTCACTACAAGGGCACGGTCAGCCGCTGCAATGGCATTCTTAAAGCCCTGTTCAATACCTGCAGGACAATCCAAAAGTATGTAATCAAATTCGGTACGCAATTCATCCACCAGCTTCTTCATCTGCTCCGGTGATACCGAGGTCTTGTCTCTGGTCTGTGCAGAAGGAAGCAGGAACAGATTCGGATACCGCTTATCCTTGATTAATGCCTGCTTATAACGGCAGTTGCCTTCTACTACATCCACCAGATTATATACGATACGGTTCTCCAATCCCATAACCACATCCAGATTTCGAAGTCCGATATCCGTATCAATCAATACAACCTTCTTGTCTAACTTTGCAAGACCGGTACCCACATTTGCTGTTGTGGTCGTCTTACCTACCCCACCTTTTCCTGATGTAATAACGATTACTTCACTCACTCTTTCATTCCTCCACTCATGTATGTTTGCATTATATATTAATATCATTCAGAACCGATTTACTGACTGGTTCAATATAGATATTATCTTCTTCCAAAAAAGCAATCTGTGCCTCCGGATTCTTATTACCCAGCCGTTTTTTCGGCTTATCCGGTGCACGGCCAATGATATCACTGATCTGTATCTGCATAGGGGTCATGGACAGAGCCAGTACAAACGCATTCCGGTTGCCGGAAGCACCGGCTATGGCTGTCCCCTTCAGACTGCCAAGAATAATAATATTTCCATTGGACAATACGGTAGCACCCGGATTCACATCCCCGATCATCACCAGACTGCCGGAGGATTCCAACGTCTGTCCGGAACGCAGGGTACCTTTGTAAAATAAACCGTCGCCTTTTTCCGGATAAATATAACGGGTCTCAGCCTCTGCAATCGATCCGGACTCCTGACGATTTCCTTCAATAATCCGCTGGAACTGCTCTTCCGTATCCTTTCGATTATCAATGACATAAGGAATACGAAGGGTGGTTCTTTTCTTTATCAGATCCAGAATCCGGTCAATCTCCTCGGAATCTAATTCTCTGCCTTCAAAGGTAATGGCACTTTGGGTATTGCTATTGAAGTATTTACTGGAGTCATCAAACCGGACTCCTATCTCAATTAATAAATCTTCAAAGGGTACCTCCGGGTCCAATACCAATACAATTCCGTATCGATTCCCCTTAATTAATACATGTTCCTTCATGAACTCACCTCATTCAAGTACATTCTCCAGTTTTTTCCAAAATACACATAACTACTATATACCAAATCCATCCCTATTGGCAAGTATTTAATCCGTATGCACACTGCTTCCGGATACCTGGGAGTTCTCCAGCAGCTCCGGCTGATAATAATAAGCATAGACAAAGCTTGCAAGCTCTTCTGCGTTTCCGGAAGAATAGCCAAATGGAATAACGGTGGTTACCGTAATTTCCGGATTGTTATAAGGTGCAAATGACACGAACAGACCATGACTTCCTCTGGTCAAGTCCTCCTGTGCAGTACCTGTCTTACCGGCTACCGCCACATCCATCTGATTTAACAGGCTGCTGGCAGAGGTATTGTCCGTAATGACCCGACGCATACCCTGATGAATGGAATTCCACAGAGCACCGGAAATCTCCGGATGGGATGTAACATTGGCCTGGGAATTGTATACACTGTCCCCTTCGAAGTTACGGATATCATTCACAATGGATAAATCATAACACTCTCCTCTGGTGGCCACTGTATTCACATAGCGGGCAAGCTGAATTGGCGTATAGCTGTTGGTTCCCTGTCCGATGGCAGAACGGGGAGCATCCTCTTTGGATACACTGGGCTCTGCCTCCGGAAGCTCAATGCCGGATTTCCGGTCCAGTCCGAACACACCGGCATATTTGGCCAGTTGGTCCAGTCCCTGCTGTTCCCGATAGGTTTCTTCACTATCCAGTCCCAGCCGGTATCCCACGTCATAATAGAAATAGTTACAGGAAACCTCCAGTGCCTCCACAATACCAATGGTGCCATGTGTGCCCGGATAAATCCAGCAGTGGGGGTTCTTTGGAACCAGATCAAATTCACCCTTGGTTTCAATGGTTTCATTGAGACCAAGTACTCCCTCCTGCACACCGGCTACGGTACTGAGCATCTTATAAGTGGAGCCTGGTGCCGTTCTCTGCTGGGTAGCCCGATTGAACATAGGGCTGGTAATATCGGCATCCAGCCGCATATAGTATTCCGCATCAATGGTATTGGTCAAACGGTTATTATCATAGCTTGGATAACTGACCAGCGCCAGTACCTTACCGGTATTCACATCCGTTACCACCACAGAACCGGAACAAGGATCCAGGGCCAGCTGTGCCGGTGTCAGTTCGATTTTCTGAATCTTACGGTACATAAAGGTATAAGAACTGATCTGACCGGACTGCAGAGGACCATAATCTTCATCCTCCGTACTCAGCTTTCCCTGATCATACAGCATCAGACAAACCTGTCTGCCGCTTACTACACCGGATTGTATCATATATTGAATGATTAATTTGTCGAATTCGTTGTCTTGCTGTAATTCATTGATAATATTATTGACTAATGCACTATAAATCTCTTCTGAATCATAATAATCACTATTCAGATCGAAATTTGAGATATTGATGGCATTCTGATTAATGGCATAGCGCAGATATTCTCCCAGACTGATGGTCTGATTCTGGTTAAAGGCAAGAAACTTTTCATCATTATCCGGTATAACCGTAACATCCAAAATCTCCTGCTTCATCAGCATCCGGTATATATAATTCATATAATCCTGATCTTCCTCTGATAAATCCTTTATTGCAGTATTGGAATTCAGCAGATTTTGTTCTACGGAGTTTAATACGGAAGCCTGTCTGCTTTCAAAGGTATTTAAGAAACTGCGTTCATTTTCCGTTGCCTCTTCCGAGCGGATATGTGCCATTGTCAACGTATTGTTTTTGAACAGTGCAAAATATGCATCATTAATTGGAATCAATATCGTCTTTTCTGTTCCTCTGGAATTCCCTTCGTCTAAGTGAGCCAGAAGAATACCTGCCAGCTCCCGTTCCAGGGCATCATAACAATACTTTTGCAGTTCACTGTCAATGGACAGATAGACATCATTACCGGCAACTGCATCACTGCTGTCGATAACCTCCAGTACCCGTCCCATGTTATCCACGAATAAGTGCTGATTTCCGCTTTTGCCCCGTAATTCGCTTTCCAGTACATTTTCAATTCCCATTTTACCTACCACATCCGTAGAGGTATACTGACTGTCTTCCGGCAGCGTATTATTGTATTCCGCCATTTCGTCTGACGAAATATTACCAATATAACCGATAATATTGGCAAAATACTTGGAATCATTGTAAACTCGTGTAGAATCCACCTGTACGTCCATACCGGGCAGATCATATTTGTTTTCTGTAATCTGTGCCACACTGGCCTCGGACACATTCAAAGCAATCTTAACAGTAACATACTGCTGAAACCGGTTCAGCCAAAGGGAATAACGGACTGCCATGATTTTTAAGGCTTCTTCCTTGGAATAACTGTCTGCTATATTAAAATTCCGGTTTCGTTTTGCATTGTGATTATTCCGTAAATATTGAAAAATATCTTCTGCACTTGCGTTGGCATTTTCCTTCAGATCTGCCTCCCTGCTGACTGCATACACTTCCATACGGAACCGGGTCAGTGCATTACCGGATACCGTAAACTGGCAGGTTCCGGAAGCATCCAGCTCAATGGGAAAGCTGTCATACAACACGCTGTCCCCATTTCCTTCCAGAATCCGAATGGTGTCATAGACCAGCTTATTCTTTAATTCATCCTCTGTCATATTAAGCTCTGCTGCTCTGGTACTAAGCTGGGGACTGTTTCCAAAAATGACAGAATACGAAATCTCATTATAGGCCAACTCTTTTCCATTACAATCATAGATGTTGCCTCTGGAAGCAGGTACAGTCACGGTACGCTCCTGCTTGTAGGTGAAATTATTCAGATATTCCTGGCCGTCTACAATCTGTAACACAAATAACCGTTGTACGAGAATTCCAAACAGCACCAGAAATAATACCGTTAACGGAAACAGGCGATGACTGGTATATTCTTTTAAAAAGTCTTTAATTGCACCAAACAGCTCCTTTAACATCAGCCCTCGCTCCCTTCTTCCTTCTGTTTCAGCCAGCGGTTGATCCGTACCAGCGGCTTATAGATAAACAAAGTCATGATCATGGTGTAGACCATTTCCGGTAAAATCACATGAATAACGTAAAAACCGATATCCAGCCGGTTTCGCAATAAATAAGCAAAGATATAAACGATAATATTGTAGACCAGATCATTGGCCCCTGCCATCAGCATCGGCAGCAAAATGTCTTCCATATAGTATACACGGTGGAAAAAACCATTAATATAGCCCAGATACATATAAAGCAGGGCATAGGGACCAATCATGGAGCCATAAAACAGATCCAGCAGCAGACCGGAAAAGAATCCAACCAGCATACCCTCCTTGCGTCCCCGCATCATTCCAAAAGACATGGTAGGAATCAAAAGAAGATTTGGCACAATATCAGCCAAATCAAGATAACGGAATAATGAAGTCTGTAATAAAAAACAGATTAATATAATTAATAATTGTATTATAAATCTACGCATATACTCACTCTTCTTCGTATATATCCTGTTTTAGTTCCAACACAACTAAAACCGTCTGAATATTATCAAATTCCACAGCCGGAATCAAATCTGCCGACATGGTAAGATTGTTGGTATCCAGCTTCAGATTGGTCACATAACCGATGGTAATGCCAGGCAGGAAATTATCACTGATACTGGAGGTAATCAATTCATCCCCCTCCGAAATCTCGGCATCTTTATCAATATACTCCACCCGGATATACCCTTCATCCATATATTTTTCATCCCCGATGACACTGCATAAGGTAGAATCCGTAATCAGCATGGCACTGATACTGCTGTTATCATCAATAATAGAACGGACCTTGGCATAATTAGGACCAACCTCCGTCACAATTCCAACCAGACCGTTCCCTGCCATTACATTACAGCCTACCCGGATTCCTGCATTACTTCCTTTATCAATAATAAAGGTGTCAAACCAGTTGCCTGCATCTTTGGAAATCACATTGGCAGCTACCTTCTCATAATCCGGATACCGGGAATCCAAATCGTAAAGTTCTCGCAAGTCATTTAATTCATTGGCATCGGACATACTGATCCGGTTCTCGGTCCGATAGGCCTCCAGCTGGCTACGCAGTTCTTCATTTTCTGCCTGCAGATTCTGAATGTCTGTAAGCATATCCAGCTTTTCACCCACCCATTCACCGACTACATTAATTCCTCTCTGCATGGGAGTAATGGTCACTCCTGTCAC
>JAIECC010000253.1 GCA_029068665.1 Lachnospiraceae bacterium | reverse complement strand
CGGCTGCCGTCAGCTTTATAGAACGAATAAAAAAGAAGCATTATGCTGCCAGGCATAATTGCTTTGCCTATTCCATTGGTTTGGGCAATCAGCCCACATTACGGTTTTCAGATGACGGGGAACCTCAAGGGACTGCGGGTAAGCCTATATTGGAAGTGATACAGGGAAGCGGTGTCAGGAATATCTGTATTGTTGTTACCCGGTATTTTGGAGGGACTCTGCTGGGAACCGGCGGTCTGGTACGTGCCTATACAGATGCAGCCAAGGCAGGGTTGGAGGCCAGTGTTATCCGCCGAAAACGGCAAATGATAGAGGCAGAGCTTACTATCGAATATGGAGATTTGGGAAAGCTTCAGTATCTGATGGAACATACCGATGGAGAAATCATGGATACCGTATATACAGACAAAGTGGCCTTACAGGTTCAGGTGTATGCCCCCGTGTATCCGGATTTTGTTCAAACCGTGACAGAAGCAACAGGCGGCAGGGTACTTGTGAAGAAAAATGGAGAAATATTTGGATAAAAGCTGATTGGCAGGCAACTCTTTCTTGCCAACCGTAATTCTCTATGTTAGAATGTAACACGTTGTAAAACGGTAGGAAAACGATTTGTAAGTAAGAAAGAAGGCTATATATGAAAAGCGCAAGAGAGGATATTCGAAATGTAGCAATCATTGCCCATGTTGATCATGGTAAGACTACATTGGTGGATGAATTGTTGAAGCAAAGCGGTGTATTTCGGGAAAATCAAGAGGTTGCAGAGAGAGTCATGGACTCCAACGATATCGAACGGGAACGGGGAATTACGATTCTTTCCAAGAATACTGCTGTCATGTATGGAGATACCAAAATCAACATTATAGATACTCCGGGCCATGCGGATTTTGGCGGTGAAGTGGAACGGGTTTTGAAGATGGTAAACGGAGTGATTCTGGTAGTGGATGCCTTCGAGGGCGCCATGCCTCAGACGAAGTTTGTGTTAAAAAAGGCATTGGAATTAGACTTAAGTGTGATTGTATGTATTAATAAAATTGACCGGCCGGAGGCAAGACCGGCTGAGGTGGTAGATGAAGTGCTGGAATTACTCATGGATTTGGATGCCAGTGAGGAACAGTTGGACTGTCCGTTTATCTATGCCTCTGCAAAAACCGGTGTGGCAAGTGCAGATGAGGAACAGACCGGTACGGATATGAAGCCTTTATTTGAAGCCATTATTCATCATATACCGGCACCGGAAGGCGATTCAGAAGCACCAACTCAGGTATTGATTAGTACTATTGATTACAATGAATATGTAGGGCGAATCGGCGTTGGAAAGGTAGACAATGGTTCTTTGAAGCTGAATCAGGAGGTAGTGGTCGTCAATCATCACGATCCGGACAAGCATCTGAAGGTGAAAATCGGCAAGCTGTATGAGTTTGATGGTTTGAATAAGGTAGAAGTAAATGAAGCAGGAATCGGTGCAATTGTGGCGATTTCCGGGATTGCGGATATTCATATCGGAGATACTCTTTGTTCACCGGAGGCACCGGATCCTATTCCATTTCAAAAGATTTCAGAGCCGACCATTTCCATGCACTTTATGGTCAATGATTCACCGCTGGCCGGAAAAGAAGGTAAGTTTGTAACTTCCCGTCATCTGCGGGACCGGCTGTTCCGGGAACTGAATACGGATGTCAGTCTGCGGGTAGAAGAAACCGATACTACAGAGGCTTACAAGGTATCCGGCAGAGGAGAGCTTCATTTGTCTGTATTAATTGAGAATATGCGTCGGGAAGGCTTTGAATTTGCAGTTAGTAAGGCAGAGGTTATCTATAAAGCCGATGAACGCGGAAAAAAGCTGGAGCCAATGGAGCTGGCAGTTGTAGATGTGCCGGATGAATTTTCCGGAACGGTAATTAATATGCTGACCCAGCGGAAGGGAGAGCTTCAGGGCATGGCGCCAATGTCCGACGGCAATGTTCGTTTGGAATTTGCCATTCCGTCTCGTGGTCTCATTGGATTTCGCAGTGAGTTCATGACCTCCACCAAGGGTACGGGAGTGATTAATACCGTATTTGATGGATATGGTCCATACAAAGGTGATATCCAGTATCGAAACCAGGGTTCTTTGATTGCATACGAAAGCGGAACCAGCATTACCTATGGTTTGTTCAATGCGCAGGAGCGGGGAACTTTGTTTATCGGACCTGGTGAGGCTGTATATGGAGGAATGGTAGTAGGGCAGAATGCCAAGACCGATGATATCGAGGTAAATGTGTGTAAAACCAAGCACCTGACCAATACCCGTTCTTCCGGTTCTGATGATGCCTTGAAACTGGTTCCGCCGAGAGTGCTCAGTCTGGAACAGGCATTGGAGTTTATTGATACGGATGAATTGCTGGAAATCACACCAAAGAGTCTGCGGATTCGCAAAAAAATATTAGACCCGACTTTGCGGATGCGGGCAAAGAGGAATTCCCAAACGAAATAGATTAGCGCAGCATAGACTTCAGTTCCTCTACATCAAAGCAGTAACTTTTTCTGCAAAAGTGACAATTTACTTCAATTGGCTTATGATCTGCAATCATTTCTTCGATATCCTTCCGCCCGATACTCATAACGGCACGGTATACCCGCTCCTTGGAGCAGTCACAACGGTATGCGGTGGACATGGTATCCATAATACGAAGGTCGTATCCCTGAAAAAGCTGCTCCATCATATTTTCCGGTGTCATTCCTGTCTCCAGCAGGCTGGTAACAGAGGAAAAATTCTTTAAACGTTCCTCCAAAGCGCTAATCAGGGAATCTTCAGCAAAAGGCATCAACTGGAGGATAAAGCCCCCTGCCTGCTTAACCGTATTGTTTTTCTCCATCAGGACACCTAAAGCCACAGAGCTTGGCACCTGCTCACTGGTAGCAAAATAATAAGTCAGATCTTCCGCTATTTCACCGGAAACCAGATGGGTCTGTCCCACATACGGTTCTTTCAGCCCGATGTCCTTAATGACACTTAGCACCCCAAGGTCTAATGCTTTGGCAACATCTAATTTTCCTTTGCTGTTTGCGGGAAGAATCACGTCAGGATTCGTAACATAGCCCTTTACATTTGCATTACCGTCTGCAGTGA
>JAIECC010000252.1 GCA_029068665.1 Lachnospiraceae bacterium | reverse complement strand
TTGTAATAACAAGCTTGTCTCTGAGTACCATTAGCTATGATGAATATGAGAATAGTGATTCTTATCTTTTTTCTCTTCCGATTACCAGGACCGAATACGTTAAGGAAAAGTATTTGTTTGCATTTATGAATACCGGTGCAGGCTGGTTACTGGCTGTATTACTGGTATTGGGATGTGAAATGATAAAGAATCAGGCAATCAGTATCCAAATGCTCTCTCTTATTGGAGGAATGAATTTAATTTGTGCGGCAGCATATATTGCGGTTTGTCTGCCATTATGGATCAAACTGGGACCGGAAAAAGGAAGGATTACCTTTTTTATTTTGGCAGGAGTAATTGTTCTGGCAGTATCTTTTTCCAAGATGTTTACAGGGGACATGAATCCGGAAGCCCTAGCCTCTGTCTGGAACGCCCTGAAGGCATATCCACTTCTGATTGAGAGTATCCTGGGAGGAATTGTTTTGCTTGGAGTAGGGATTTCCTATCTGATTTCTCTGAGGATTGTCAGGAAGAAAGAATATTAATGAATGAAAATTTCGGATACTCGAAAAGAAGGACTGGTGGATTTCATTGGTTTGTGCTACTATACTGAATGAAAAAGCTAGAGAAGAAAGAAGTGAAAAGCATGAGTCAATGGAGAGATAAAATCAGAAAAGTGGAACCATATACACCGGGAGAGCAGCCGAAGGATAAGAATATCATCAAGCTGAATACCAATGAGAATCCTTACGGTCCTTCTCCACGGCTGCTGCAAATACAGCAAAACATGGAGGAACTGCGGCTGTACCCGGACCCTGCGGCAGGAGTATTGGTGAATGGAATTGCGGCATATCATCAGGTGAATGCTGACCAGGTATTTGTAGGTGTGGGCTCCGATGATGTTCTGGCAATGGCATTTATGACATTTTTTAATTCAGAGCTGCCGATTTTCTTTCCGGATATTACCTATTCCTTTTATGATGTGTGGGCGGAGCTGTTCCGGATACCATATGAACGGCAGGAGGTAGATTCGGAGTTCCGTATCCGTCGGGAAGACTACTATAAAGAAAATGGCGGTGTGATTTTTCCGAATCCGAACGCACCTACCGGAATTTATGAGAATCTGGAATTTGTAGAGGATATCCTGCAGCATAATCCGGATGTGATTGTTATTGTAGATGAAGCTTATATTGATTTTGGCGGTACATCGGCATTACCGTTATTAGAAAAATATGAAAATCTTTTAATCGTACGGACCTTTTCTAAGTCCCGCTCTTTGGCAGGTCTGCGGATCGGGTATGCCATAGGAAGTCCGGAATTAATCAAAGCCATGAATGATGTAAAGTATTCGTTTAATTCCTATACCATGAACCGTCCTGCTTTGCAGCTGGGATCAGAGGTCTTAAAGGATGAAGCATATTTTCAGGAAACCATCCAAAAGGTCATAACCACCCGTACCTGGTTTGGGGAAGAAATGAAGAAGCTTGGATTTTCATTTCCGGATTCCAAAGCAAACTTTATCTTTGCCACACGGGAAGGAGTATCGGCAGAGGCATTGTCAGAAGCTGCCAAAAGCCGTGGAATCTATGTACGGCATTTCAAACAGCCACGTATCAATCAGTATCTGCGGATTACAATTGGAACTGATGAGCAGATGCAGGTATTTTTGGAGTTTCTAAAGGATTATTTGAAACAGATATAAAATAGTTACATTGCTTTATGTTCCTCCAGCCACCGCATGGCCGTATATGCATATACAGCACATCCGCTTGGCAAGGCATTTTCATCGAATTTCACCATAGGATGATGCTGGGGATAGACGTAACCGTTGTCAGGGTGACCGGCAGCCAGAGCCAGCATTATAGAAGGAACTTCCTGGCTGATATAGGCAAAATCTTCAGAACCGGCGGAACCGGAAGCCTTTTTGTCCTTTGCCATGGTATTTAATTCTTCAACGGAGAATGCTTTTTCCGGACCCAGCAGTTCTCTTGCGTATTTCAGGATACTGACGGATAGTTCTTTGTCGTTGACAAGGGTAGGACAGCCGCTTTTGAATGTCACTTCTGCCTCGGCACGAAATGTCCGGGCGGTTCCCATGGCGATATCAGTCAGTCGGTTTTTAATAAAGGTACGTGTTTCTTCGTCAAAGGTGCGGAGGCTTCCGCTCATAACGACAGAATCAGGGATTACGTTTGGAGCAGTACCTGCATTCATAGTACCTATGGTCAATACCGCTTGCTCATTCAATGCCAGCTCCCTTGTCTGGATTTCTTGTAAGGCAATTAAAATATGGGAAGCTGCATTCAGTGGGTCGATTCCGAGATTCGGCATGGAACCATGGACGCCTTTTCCCTGCACTTTAATTTCAAAAATATCAGCTCCGGGAGCACTGACGCCGGGTGCGGATACGATGACCGTTCCGGGAGAGAAGGGCATTCCCGACATGACATGTATCATCAATGCCTTATCGACAGTGGGATGTTCCAGAAGTCCTGCCTTGATCATATCATGAGAACCTTCAAAAATCTCTTCTGCCGGCTGGAACATCAGCTTGACAACCCCTTCAATTTCGTCCTCATGCTGCTTTAGCAGCCGGGCAGCGCCCAGAAGCATAGCTGTGTGCATATCATGTCCACAGGCATGCATTCTGCCATTTTGGGCAGCAAAGTCCAGTTCAGATTCTTCCCGGATTGGAAGCCCATCCATATCTGCACGAAGCAGGAATACCTTACCCTCTTTTTTTTCGCCGGCACAGGCGACCAGACCTGCCCTGCCGCATTCTTCAGGTTCATATCCCATTTCAATCAGCTTTTCTTTCACAAAGGATACGGTATCCTCTATGTCAAATCCGGTTCCCGGATGGGAATGTAAATACCTTCGATATGATATAATGGTTTCCTGCATAGTTTCTGATTCTTTTAATAATTCTTCCGGCGACATTTTTTACTCCTTATACAAATCATTAATGTTTACAGTATAATTAGATTATATACCATATCGGGGACAAGTTTACAGATTCAGCCGGAATTTATTTCTGACTTAGTTCCATTCGTTCTTCCAGTCCGGTTCTATCATAATGACATGGTTTCCTCCGGCATCATAGCGGTAGATGGAATCGGAAAGAATATCGGTAATATTCACCACGGTACGGTTGGCATCATGTACCAATTCCAATAGTGACTGTTCTTCAATGCCATAGCAGGCCGGAATCAAAAGCACCTCGTGAATGCTGGAAGGAAGGATATAGATATCACAGCCCTGCTGCGCGGCGAAGTCAGCCAGCACATGATCATAAATCATACAGGTGGAACCATTAATGCGGTTTTTATTGGTCAGGATATAGATTTGGAAGGAGGAAGGGGTAGAGTCATAGATGTGCTGCAGTTCTTCATCGTCCTGGAGATATTCCGCAAGTAAATCCTGCATGGGCTGGATGCAGCAGGGGAACAGCCGCTGAGTATTGTGGCTGGCAACCTTATAAAGCTCTTCCACGGTAACATTCCAAAGCTCCAGTTCCCGGTTTGTAATCAATGAAGATGCAATGCCATAAGCATCTGCATGTACCAGCCAGCGGAAGGTAATGGCAAGATCACAAAATGGAAGATAAGGGCAGTCCTTTAACTGTTCCTTGTTTTTTTCATAGTTTACGATTCGAAAAATAATCTGTGGTTTTACCGCATCATAATCATCATAAAGGCTGGCCGGTACTTCCAGCTTTGGCACATCATTATTTAAGGTTGATATGATTTCACCCAGAATGGATTTTAAAGGACGGCCTTCCAGATATTGTTCATAAAATGTATTCAGGTAAACGGTTGGGGACAGGGTTTCTCCATGCTTGTGAAGACAAATTCCGTCCAACTCCACAGCATTGTTCTTAACTACATGATTAATGGAAGCCTGATATTCCTCCGGATGGTCTAATTCGTATACACTCTGTTCCCTGACATAATTTAAAAACTGTTTATAAGTCATAATATGACTCCCCTTTCTTTTGTTGAATTTTTTTGATGTTTTTTATGGTAATATTTTTATCTTTAATTTTTTTTTATTCTTCTGTGTTTATGTTTGTTTTTATTTTCTGTTCATGTGTGTGATACGTATCTGTTCATGTGTGTGATACGTATCTGTCCATGTGTGTG
>JAIECC010000251.1 GCA_029068665.1 Lachnospiraceae bacterium | reverse complement strand
AGATGGGAGTGGTGCTGAAGCGGGCCCATTATTTCATCACATGTAACGGACGGCGATTGTATAATACGCCCATTGAGGAGCAGTTTATTACAAGGCAGTTGATTGATACAAATGGAAAGGAAAACTGGCAGTTGGCAAATCAGAACAAGAGTTATCAGCAGATGTCCCTGGCAGATTTTGGGATAGGATAGTTATGAAGGTATTTAGCTGTGCAGACAGATTTGAAGATATGATGACCTGTATCTATGATGCATGGAGCTTTGCGCTGAAAGAGGGACATGAAAATTTGCGGTTGGAGCGGGAGCCTGTGTATCAGACGACATTATTCGATGAATATGTGCATATTGATGCGGATGAGGAAAAGGTGGAGAAGGTAGTACGCTCCATCCGGAAGCAGATATCAGATCAGGCGTACCTCTATGTGTTTTATGCGTCCCTTTCTACAGAGGAGGACGCGTTGCAGGCAATTTACAATTTTTTGAGAGTGGGATTTGCAGTGGGAAGTGAGGTTTGCTCCATGTATGGAAATCCTCATGTGATGCGTATGTTTGAGCTGAAGAGGCGTGTGGGTTCAGAGGCGCATTATTTCAGGGAATTTGCACGTTTTACTTCACTGGATGACAAGGTGTATGTGTGTCATCTGGAGCCCAAGAACAATGTTATCATGTTGGTTGGGGAGCATTTTGCAGATCGGATGCCGTCGGAGCACTGGATGATTATCGATGATAATCGGCGTTTTTCGGTGGTACATCCAAAGGATGAAGAGTTCTATCTCCGCTATCTCACAGATGAAGAATTTGAGACTCTTTGCCGCTCTGAGACCTTTGAAGACCAATACACGGATATGTGGAGGAGCTTTTTCAAGACCATTGGAATCAAAGAGCGGAATAATCCCTTGTGTCAGAGAAATATGTTTCCAATATGGTTGAGGAAACATGCAGTGGAATTTAACGAGTGAGGTTTTGGGCTTCATTTCTCTGAAAAATTATCCTTTGAGATTTCTTCCGATAGTCTTAAAATTTCGGGAGCAATTTTCTCTCTCCGCTTTTGTGTGATTTTATTAAAAACCGGATAAGCCGAAGCAAGTATTGCAATACCCGAAATTCCTAAAATAATGCCCCAAACAAACTGCCCCCATTCAAGACTCATACTCATGCCAAGCCCCATGGTCAGTGTACCTGTTATGCCTACAATAATTGAAATGATTGTTCCAGGCTTTGCTGCGCTTTTATCAAGACGACGCAGCTTTTCTATCTTTGTTTCCTCCTGGGGAAGATATTTTTTTCGGATATTTTCAATCTCTTCCTGTTGAACTGCGGAATACGTATACTCAAATTTTTCATTGTTTTCCATTAAAATCGCTCCTTTCCGGTTGGTTCACTCTAAGGTTTTTCAATCCCATATTGGACTGGATAATCATAGTAACCGCCAATCCGATTGTTAATATGCAGACCGCTGTTCCTGTAATTGTGTTCATCTGTCGATGCAGTTCTTCTCCTCCTCCGAAGGAGGAAAACATAGCTGTCTGAAGTGCAAACATCGACATAAATGCCCCTGCAAGAGAAAGAAATTTGGCGGCGGAAAGTATAGGATTGCTTCGTTTTGAAAATTTCACCACATTTACAATTGCGGTAATAAAACTATAAAAAGTGTACATTGCAGAAATATAAATAATGTATCCTTTGTATTCATAGCTTCTGTTTTGCCAGATCATCTGAATTGTCATTCCACTCATGGTTACACTAAGCAGGAGCATCATAATTCCGCAAAGTTTTACACTTTGATGTTCGTGGATTTTCTTTTCTGTGGAATGTTCTTTTTTATCTGTAATTCTGACATTCCTTAGCAGGGTAAAACGTATTGCACTAAGCATAACATAATAAATTCCAATGGCCCACAGCCATGCCGAATGAAAAATCACTCCTGTTGTACATTTGAAAACTGCATAAAACATATTGATTGCAAGTCCGCTGTACAGTGATACTCTTGCACGAAATTCTATGTCGTCCATATACATGGAAGTGTATTTGGAACGGTGCATGAAATTGCGGAGTGATACAATTGCTTTTATCTTGTCACTGTGGATAAGTTCTTTGCACCGTCTTTGGACTCTTGGAAAATTCGTACATAAAAGGGTCAGAGCATATGCGGAAAGCACATATGAAATATAGGAAACAGGATTTGTACTGCTTAAAAAAATAAGGGAAAATGTAACAGCAGGAAATCCAATCAGCGATGTTACCACAATAATCCAAGGCTTGGGAAAAAGTATTGCTTTTATAATCTCCTTAAACCTGTTCAACTTCGCCGCCCCCTTAGCCTTACCGTAAATGTACTGCCTGTTCCAAGCTCACTTTGAACGGATATTTCGCATCCTGTAATATCTACCACACGCTTTACCAAAGCAAGTCCTAACCCGTTTCCTTTGGCTGCATGAGAAGTATCACCCTGATAAAATTTCTCGAAAATGTGTCTGCCTGTTTCAGCTGACATTCCGCAGCCGGTGTCTGTTATGGTTACGGTTGCACAGCCATTTTCGTTTTTTAAAGCAACGTAGATTTTGCCGGAATCTTCCGTGAATTTTATTGCATTGGAAAACAAATTGTTCCATACAAGTTCAAGCAGCTGGCTGTCTGCATTGATCACAACATTCTCTTCTATATCTGTTTCAACTTCAAGATTTTTATTTTCCCATTCATCTTCAAAAGCAAGAAAACAACTGCATATCTGTTCCGAAAGATTATATGGTGTTGCTTCGGGAAAAATCTGCTGATTTTCAAGCTTGTTCAGCTTTAAAATATTTGTGATAAGATTTGCAAGACTGCGTGAAGCATCTGTAACCGATTTGGCATATTGGCTGCGTTCCTCATCTGTCAGGTCGGGACTTTGTAGAAGTGTTCCATAATTATTGATTGCCGCCAAAGGTGTTTTTAACTCATGTGAAACGTTTGCAATAAAATCCGTCTGCAGAGTTTCCACGCTTTTTAATTCCTCAGACATTTGGTTGATGCCGTCGATTATCACGTTAAAGCTGCCTGTGTCTATAAGGTCGTTTATGTGGGGAATCTTTACGTTAAAATTCCCTTTTGTAATTTTGTCCAGCTCTGATATGATGGTTTTCACGGGACGGTCAACCGTGATTTTTCTGCGTATAAAATCAATGAGCCAGAGAATAGATGTCAGCAGAAAAATATTTAAAAACGTAATTGGCGCATTGCTTCTAATCACGGTCTCATCAATATTTGAGGATTCTAAAAACAGCAGAAATGAACAGGTTACAACAAAAGAAATAAGTGCAAAAAATGCAACAAATCTTAATATTCCCAAACTCATTTTTTTAATTCTTTTTTCGTTCATTTCAGCACCGCCTTGTAGCCGAGACCGTGTACCGTAACAATCTCAAAATCTTTACATTCAGAAAATTTATCCCGCAGCTTTGTAATGTATACGTCCACGGTTCGTGAGCCTGAGGATGAATCAACATCCCAGAATTCTTCCATAAGCTGTGAACGGGTAAAGGTTTTTTTCGGATAAGAAAGCAGCTTGTATAGAAGATTGAATTCCCGCACAGTCAGCGGAATATCCTCGCCGTTAAAGGTTGCAGAACGTTCCTCCGCGTCAAGAGTAAGCGTATTCAAAACGATTTTCTTTGCACTTGCGATTTTCGCCCTGCGAAGCAATGCCCCGATTTTCAGAAGAAGCTCATCAAGATCAATTGGTTTCACCATATAGTCGTCGATACCAATGCTGTATCCTCGCTGCTTGGAATTAAAATCATCTCTTGCGGTCATAAAAAGAATGGGAATCTCTTTATTCAGAGAACGTACCGTTTCGGCAAATTCAAAACCGTCGATCCGGGGCATCATAATGTCGGAAATAATCAGGTCGAAAATATTACCGTACATTTTGTTGTATGCTTCATTCGCTTCCAAACAGCCTGTGGCTTCATAGCCGTTCTGGTTCAAATATGCACATACAGTCTTATTTAAATCCTTGTCATCCTCAACTACCAATATCTTAAACATAGCGGGGCTTCCTCCTGCTTTTTTTCAATTATAGCATATTAATGTTAAAGTTTTGTTAAAGTACAGGAGATTATTTCAGTGCTTTGGCATGTGT
>JAIECC010000250.1 GCA_029068665.1 Lachnospiraceae bacterium | reverse complement strand
AAACAAATATTGCTGTTACTGACTGAGATATTTTATGTATTCTTTTTTTATTTCATATATTCTTATACGTTGCAATATAGCCGCTCCTTATAAAACAAGTAACAGGAACAAAAAACTGTCCCTGTTACTTACTTTTAACTCGCTCATTTGTAAGGCTGTGCATCACCTGCTTATAACTTGCTCACTTAGGGGCTGTGCATCACCCACTTATAACTGTCTCTGTTAAAGGTCGAGATATACCTACTGTTAAGCCAAAGGCATTAACTTGTATTTAGTATACTCAAACGGTTGAAAAATAGCAATTGCTTTTAAAATTATTTTAGAATAATTTAACTCTTTCTTTTCCCCTTCTTCCGCCGTTTCTTTTTCCCCGTAGCTAAATACTTCAACCACACTGCGCCTCCCATCACCAGCAGGCTATACACCACTGCAATAAGAAGCTCGGTATACATCACCATCATGCCTTCTGCATCATACCGGACAATCCAGAAATACAAAGCGGAGTTCAGCAAAATTCCAAGTAAGACAGATACCAGCAGAATTCCATTGTATTTCAACAGCTTTTTGGTATTATAGGAAAATTTCCAGTTCAATACCACCAAAATCGGCAGGACAACAAGCAAAACAGGAAATATATTACTTCCAACCGGGAAGCATGCTGTCAGTACAATACCGGGAATGCAGTTCAATACTATTTTTCTCTTTTTCGACATGGAACTCCTCCTGAAATTCTTCCTTTATCCTGCAATAACATACATTCTATCAGCTATCTGCCACTTTCACAAGGTAGTATTGATCCTCGCGGCATTAGTCAAATATCCATGTAAACATAGTTATTTTCCTCATTGCTCGCGAGAATAAAAAACGGGGAAGCATACGGCCTCCCCGCTTATTTATATTATAGGTATTATATTAAAAAAACAACTGCATTTTTATTCAATAAGGTCCTTCCTGACAATCATAGGAAGACTCCGGACATATACCATATACCGGGGATACAATCTGTCTCCACTGATCCGGTATAACCTCTGCCGCAGCTCCTTCATCTGATACACCGGTTTATGATTATGTACGGCACTTGCAACAATCTGGTTCATATTATTCATGTCAAATCTTCTTATACCCAGATATCGACTTCTTATGATGAATAACGCTTTTAAAAACCGCCGTTTATCAAAGAGCAGCCTCCGGAAGCTTGTCTTATATTCCTCACTATTAAACACAATATAGCTTTGGCTGCGAATACTGTACATATGCATAATAGAAGCAGACCTTGATTGATTCTCCTGTTCACATATCATATACAGAATATCCTGAAAAATATACTCTAACATCTGTTGCTCTACTTCCGCCTTCGTATAGGACCTTCTTTCTCCTTCCGACAGAATGCTGATCTTATACTGATTTCTCACAGGAGTAATGCTGATGTATTGTTTTTCCGCCTTATGAAATACTTCCTTCATATAGCGTTCCAGTCTGCTCCTTGTAAGATGCTGAACCGGGTCTGCTTCTCCTAAGGGAAGATGGTAAATAAGTCTGGTTTCCCCCACCTGCTTTAACATACTTTCCTGCCCCTGCCGAAAGCGTTTGATCTCCTTCAGCACATCCTCTTTGCATTCCTCCAGATGATTCCAATCCCAAGTCCTTCCTAAAGCAATCGTATGCAGTATATCCTTTACCTCGCTTTTCGAGATAATACGACCATCATATTTAATGACAAATACCATATATTCATAGGAGGTATGGGCCGTTATTTCATATACTCTTCTATCCTCAGCCCTCCGCTCCTTGTCAAAGACCACCAGCATATGCTCCGTCACATGGGCAATCCCCTTATCCTCTCCATCCAGAAAGGAACCTGCCTTCACATAGAGCAGCATACTGCATAAATATTGTTCCGGGATTTCATTGGTAATAATCTTCATCCTGTTCCTCGCTTTTTATATTGGAATAAAAATATCCCTTTTTTGCCATAAGCTCTTCATAGCTGCCAATCTCCAACACATGCCGATTCCCCAATACAATGATCTCATCCACCTTTTGGGCAATTTCTTCATTATGCGAAACCATGATTGTTGTATGCTTTTTCGACTTGCCAAATAGCAACCGGTTCAACCGCTCAGTGGTTTTCTGATCCAGGGAGGCAGAGGGCTCATCCAGAATGTAAATCTCTGCATTTCGGTAAAACATTCTTGCAATTGCAATCTTCTGCCATTGTCCCAGTGATAACTGTACCCCATCCTTTAGTTCATTATTCAGAACAGACTCATAACCGGCATCCAACTCCCGGATAAATTCATCTGCATTTACTTTCCTTGCTGCCTGCTCCAGTTTCTTAATATCCCCATTATCATAAAGGGCAATATTTTCCTTCACATTCATAGGATATTTATTAAACTCCTGAAACACCACCCCAACCCGGTCATAGTAGCTGTCCTTGTCGATATCCTGCAAGTCCATACCATCAACCAGAATCCTGCCCGTGGTAGGCACATAAAGTCCAAGCAGCAGCTTTAATATCGTTGATTTTCCTGCTCCGTTGACCCCGTAAAGCAGATAGGTGGCATTCTTTTTCAGGGTAAAGGAAACCTGCTTTAAGATGTCCCGGCTCTGACCATGATACCGAAAAGAAACCTGTTCAAACCTGATGCTTCCGATTTCTTCTGACACCGGCGTATCTCCCGGCTTTATTTCTTCCTTCTCAAGGAAATTCAGCATGAGATTGATATACAACATATTCTCCTTTAACCCGGCTATATTATATACAATCATCTGCAAGGTATTGGTCAGCATATCCAGTGCATTTATGTACATAGTAATGGTACCGATTGTATAGGTTCGTATAATGGATGCACATATGGTCACAAGCTTTAAGACATAGCAGATGAATATAAATACGGTATTCATGATAATATCGACCTTCAACTGAAAGCCTTTGACCTGACGCTCCTTCTCGTAGCTGTTCATCTGCAGGGCAACTACCTTATCCTTAATATAATGAAAGGCTTTGTAAACCTTGATTTCCCGGATACTCAGATAATCCGTCAGCATTCCCTTGAACTTATCTGCATACCGTCTTGGTTCTGTTAATTCATTGTTCAGCTCGTAGAGCTTTTCCGCCATTTTTACATCGATGATTATCATCGGAATAATGGCAGCGATGGCAATGACTACAAATAAGATGCTGAACTGGGATAAAATCACAATAACGCTAATCAGGGAAACTACATTCTGAATAACGGTCTCTCCCTGCTGGAGCAAAGTGGATATACTGGCAATGCTCTCATTATTTACCTTCCGGATAGTATCATAGGTATCGGACTTGTCAAATTCCTCATAGGCAATGTAAAAGCTCTTGTCCATGATTTTCTCACCCAGACGAATATTCAGTTTGGCAGTATACTTCCACTGCACATGGGCGATGCTTCGGGCAAGCACAGTCTCCATGGCTGTATAAATGAAATAACAAACCACCAGAAGAACAACGTTCCGTAACTCCTTTGTCTGTAACGCCTCCATGATCACATCAATAATGAACTTCCATAATACCACTCCCAAAGAGGCGTAAACTCCCCTGAACACACTAAGCAGAACCAGGAGGATGGCTTCTCCTCTGGCACAGCTGAATAACAATATAAATATTTGTCGAAATTTATTTAATTTCAATGTCATTATATGCCTCTAACATTTCCGGATGCTCTTCTAACAGGGTGTGGTTACAGATTTAAAC